>JAYTEZ010000082.1:0-11348 GCA_043734805.1 Microbacteriaceae bacterium | reverse complement strand
GGCGGGACGTGCTGATCTCATCCTGCATTTCGCACCGCCCTCCGCCACCGCTGACACACTGTTCCCCAACGCCGGTCCGAGGTGCCGAACGCTCCCGCGGCGGCGGGGCAGACTCGGCTCCAGCTAAGCAGACCGCAAAACAAATCAGATTGAGGCCAATTTTGCGGATAGAAAACACCGAAAATCCAGGCATCTCGACTCACAAATTCGACTTCTACAACGACCTACCGGCGCAGGACACTAGCGCGGGGGCACCGGAATGCCGGTCAGCCACTCGCCGATGGCCGCATTCCAGCGGTCGCGGTCGTAGTTCCAGAGTTTCGCGTGAGCGGCCCCGGTGAACACCTCGTATGTCACGATGTCGGGTCGCGCGGCGGCAAGGGCTCGTGACGCCGTCGCGGGAACGAATCCATCATCGTCGCTGTGCATCAACAGGATGGGAACCCGTAGTTCGCCGGAGCGCCGCACGAAGTCGAGACGCGGCAGGTCGATCGGAGTTCGCTGACCGGTGAGGAGACCCGCCCACTTCATCCCGATGAGGGAGAGCACGCCCGACCGGATGGGTCCGGGCAGCCCCAGCAGCTCACCCTGGAACCGAATCGCCGTGACCCAGTCGACGACGGGCGAATCGAGCACGACACCGCGGACGACACCGGCGAGCTCCGAGCGCGTCAGGGACTGCAAGACGGTTGCCCCTCCCATCGACCACCCCATGAGCACCACATCCTCTGCGCCATGGTCGATCGCGAATTGCAGGGCGGCGTCGACGTCGCGCCACTCGGTGTCACCGAGACCGTAACGACCGTCGGGGCTCGCCGGGGCATCCTCATCATTCCGGTAGGAGATGAGCAGCGACGTGTAGCCGGCATCGCGGAAGACCGGCACTGCCCTGAGCGTTTCGGAACGACGTGCCGCGCGACCGTGAACCTGGATCACCCAACGGGTGCTCGGCTCGGCTGCCGGCACGAGCCAGGCCGGTGCTGCACCGAGCTCTGTGTCGATCGAGACATTCTGGTAGGCAGACCCCAGGTCGCGCGGGCTGAGGTAGAACCAACCGCTGAACCGTCCACGGCGTGCTCTGGCGAGATCGCCGAAGTCGACGGCAATCAGCTTGCGGGCGACGGAGTTCCCGGTGTGACTGAGGATCTCACCCAGCCGAGCGTGCCCCGCTCCGCCGGAGAACCAGAAGCTGTAGTCGCCGACAAGAAGCGACTCATCCGTCGCGCGGAGGGTGATCGTTCCCGCGTCGATATCGACCGAGATCACCCTCGTATCCTCGTTCCGGCGCCGTGGAGGGGTGACGACGGTTCGAGCGACGATAAGTGTGAGTACCCCCATTGTCACGGCGGCGACCGCGACAATGGCACCGGTGGCCGCACCGGCGATCGACCACCATCGGAACCGCCCGACGGCGTGCCTTCGAGAATCTGCCACAGTGGAACTTTAGTCTTCACTCGTGCCCGAAAATATCAGAGGACAGTTGGTACCGGCCGCGTTCAGCGCCGCGCTCGAGGCAGTACGCCGCGCACAGTTGCGTCCGGAACTCGTGTTGAACGAAATCGCCTCTCCCGGAAACCTCGCACCTTTCAGCATCGCCCTCGCCGCGGATGTCACGCCGGCCCGTCACGGTTCGGATTCAGAGCTCGGCACCGGTCGGTTCATTCTGCTCTTCGATCCGTCCGCCCCCGAGGCGTGGGGCGGACAGTTCCGCGTCGTGTGCTTTGCGCAGGCCCCGCTCGAAACCGACATCGGGCTCGACCCTTTTCTGGCGGATGTCGCGTGGTCGTGGCTCATCGATGCACTCGAGGCGCGCGGGGCCCACTATTCTTCCGTGTCCGGAACCGCCACCAAGATCCTCTCCACCGGCTACGGAGAACTCGCGAGCCAGGGTGACGGCGCACAGATCGAGTTGCGCGCATCCTGGACACCTCAAGACCACGACATCACCGCACATGTGGAAGGCTGGGGTGAGTTGTTGTGCATGCTGGCCGGACTTCCGCCAGCGGTCGAAGGAGTAAGTTTGCTAGCCGCCCGTCGAGTCGGACGTGAGTAGTTCGGAGCAGGATCCGACGCCTCGGGTCACGAACGAGGGCGAACCGCACCCGCACGCGCCCGTCGCGACCATCGAAGGGCGCGAGGAATATCTGGCGGCGGTCGCGGCGATAGCCGCCGGTACCGGTCCCATTGCGATCGATGCAGAACGCGCATCCGGGTTCCGTTACTCACAGCGCGCCTATCTCATCCAGGTGTTCCGCCGGGGCGCAGGCGTGTTCCTGTTCGACCCACCAGCCATTGGCGCTTTCACCGAGCTGAACGATGCGATCTGCTCGGAGGAATGGGTTCTCCATGCAGCGAGTCAGGACCTCGCCTGCCTGCGCGAGGTTGGGCTCAATCCGACCCGTATCTTCGATACGGAACTCGGGGCGCGACTCGCGGGTTTGCCACGCGTAGGGCTTGGCACCGTCGTCGAGAATTTGCTCGGCATCCACCTGGCCAAGGAGCACTCGGCAGCCGACTGGTCGACCAGGCCGCTCCTGCAATCCTGGCTCGTCTACGCGGCACTCGACGTTGAGCTCCTCGTCGACCTGCGGGATGCCATGGCTCAGCTGCTCGACGAGGCAGGCAAGGCCCCCATCGCCGAGCAGGAGTTCGCCGCGGTTCTCGCCCGGGAGGCCAAACAGGTGACGGGTGAGGCCTGGCGGCGCCTCTCCGGCCTGCACACGGTGCGTGGCGCACGCAGCCTCGCCGTCGCTCGCGAGCTGTGGGAAGCGCGTGACTCGTTCGCCCGCGAAACGGACATCGCCCCCGGTCGGCTGGTGCCCGATGCATCGCTCGTGGCCGCCGCGAAGGCGATGCCGGAGTCGAAGCACGCCCTCGCGGCACTTCGCGAGTTCAGCGGGCGTGCCAGCCGCTCGGAACTCGGGCGGTGGTGGGACGCAATCGAATCCGGCAGGACAACTGACGATCTCCCCACACTGCGCGTGCCGGGCGACACAATGCCGCCCCCTCGCATCTGGTCGGACCGAAACCCACCGGCGGACAAGCGCCTCAAAACCGCGCGCGCTGCCATCACGGTGGTGTCGATGGAGCTCAGCATCCCGGTTGAGAACCTGCTGACGCCCGAGCTTCTCAGGCGGCTGGCCTGGTCGCCACCGAACACGCTTGATCTCGCCGCCGTGCGGGACGAACTCGAAGGGCTGGGGGCACGGCTCTGGCAACGCGACGCGATTGCACAGGTGATCGTCGACGCCTTTGTGGAAGCAAGCCAAACGATCGAACAGCCCGCGGAATCGGCTTCGTAGAAACAAGCAAAGGATTCTCGAGGCCAGCGTTGCAAGCTTAGGATCGAAAGCAGACCTGAGATCGTGGAGGCATTGTGGCCGAGAGACATGAAGTCGTGTTCGTCGATGGAGTTCGTACCCCGTTCGGGCGCGCCGGCGAAAAGGGAATGTATTGGAACACCCGCGCTGACGACCTCGTCGTCAAGGCCATAGTCGGTCTGCTCGCGCGCAATCCGGATGTTCCTCACGACCGCATCGACGACGTGGCGATCGCGGCGACGACGCAGCAGGGCGACCAGGGCCTGACCCTCGGACGCACTGCTGCACTGCTGGCCGGGCTGCCGAAATCAGTTCCCGGTTTCGCCATCGACCGCATGTGCGCGGGCGCGATGACCTCGGTCACGACCCTGGCTGGCGGCATTGCTTTCGGCGCGTACGACCTCGCGCTCGCCGGCGGCGTTGAACACATGGGGCGTCATCCAATGGGCCTCGGCGCCGACCCGAATCCGCGGTTTCTTTCGGAAAAGCTGGTCAGCGGGGAGGCGCTCAACATGGGCTCGACGGCCGAGCGTATTCACGATCGCTTTCCGCAACTCACCAGGGAGCGCTGTGACCGCTATGCGATGCGCAGCCAGCAGAAGGCGGCTGCCGGCTATGACAACGGCAAGATCCAGCCCGATCTGATTCCCGTAGCTCTCCGTAGCGAAAGTGGCTGGGGTCTCGCCGCCCGCGATGAGGCGCTACGCCCGGAGACGACCATGGAAGGGCTCGCGGCGCTCAAGACGCCGTTCCGCCCGCATGGTCGGGTGACCGCTGGCAACTCCTCCGGACTCAACGACGGCGCAACCGTCAGCCTGCTCGCCAGCGAGTCGGCGGCGAAGGAATTCGGACTGAAGTCCAAGATGAAGCTCGTGAGCTTCGCTTTTGCCGGTGTCGAGCCGGAAATCATGGGTATCGGACCGGTGCCATCGACCGAGAAGGCCCTCAGGAAAGCCGGCCTCACGATCAACGACATCGGGCTTTTCGAACTCAACGAAGCATTCGCTGTGCAGGTGCTCTCGTTGCTCGACCACTTCGGCATCGATGACGATGATCCGCGCGTCAACCAGTGGGGTGGTGCGATCGCGATCGGGCATCCGCTCGCGTCCTCCGGTGTCCGCCTCATGATCCAGCTCGCCGCGCAGTTTGTGGAGCGCCCGGATGTTCGTTTCGGCCTGACCGCGATGTGCATTGGCCTCGGCCAGGGTGGATCCGTCATCTGGGAAAACCCCCACTACAACGGGAGCAAGAAGTAATGGCTCAGTTCGACGACCTCAAAGCACTGTCCGAGGATGAGGTGGTCACCCACTCATTCGTCCGCGACATCCGTATTTCCGGCGGGAAGACGCTCGCCCTCATCACCCTCGACAATGGTCGCGACCACACCCGCCCGAGCACGCTCGGGCCCGTCACGCTGCTCGAACTCGCCGATGTTCTCGACGCGCAAAAGAAACGCGCATCGAACGGTGAGATCGCCGCCGTCGCGGTGACGGGCAAACCGTTCATCCTCGCCGCGGGCGCGGACCTCAGCAAGGTCAGCGAAATTCCGAACAGGGCGATCGCGAAGCAGATGGGGCAGCTTGGGCACAGCACTCTCGGCAAGCTCGGTGAACTCGGCGTGCCGTCCTTCGTGTTCATCAATGGACTCGCTCTCGGTGGTGGCCTCGAAATCGGCCTCAACGCCGATTACCGCACCATCGACCGCACTGTTTCCGCCGTCGCGCTCCCCGAGGTCTCTCTCGGCCTCATCCCGGGCTGGGGCGGTGCGTGGCTGCTGCCGAACCTCATCGGAATCGAAAATGCCCTCAAGGTGATCATCGAGAACCCGCTGAAAAACAACCGCACCCTGAAGGGCCAGGAAGCATTCGACCTCGGGATCGCCGACGCGATCTTTGACTCGGTGAGCTTTCTCGAGCAGTCGATCGCGTGGGCGGACACCGTCATCTCTGGCAAGGCCACAGTCAAGCGGCCCAACGAGCCGGGAAGGATCGAGCGAACCGTCAAGTGGGATCTCGCAGTCGGCATCGCCCGAAAGATGCTCGAGAGTCGCATCGGCACCGTTGCGAAGTCGCCGTATGCGGCGCTGGACCTGATCAAGGCTGCAAAGAATACCGACAAGAAGACGGGCTTCGCTGCCGAGGACGACGCTCTTGCCGAACTCATCGCCGGCGACCAGTTCCAGGCGAGCATCTACTCCTTCAACCTGGTGCAGAAGCGGGCCAAGCGCCCAGCGGGCGCCCCGGACAGAACAATGGCCCAACCGGTGACCATGGTCGGAGTGATCGGTGCCGGGCTTATGGCGAGTCAGTTCGCGCTGCTCTTCGTGCGACGACTCAAGGTGCCCGTGATCATCACCGACCTCGACCAGGCCAGGGTTGACAAAGGACTCGACTACATCCGTGGTGAAATCGACGCTTTGCTCGGCAAGAAGCGCATCTCGCCGGACGAAGCGAATCGGCTCAAGGCGCTCGTGCGCGGTACGACGAACAAGGCGGACTTCGCCGATGCCGATTGGGTCATCGAGGCGGTGTTCGAGGAGCTCGGCGTCAAGCAGAACGTTTTCGCCGACGTCGAGCAGTACATCTCCGAGACCGCGGTGCTCGCGACGAATACCTCGTCGCTCTCTGTCGAGCAGATCGGCGCCAGGCTCAAGCATCCCGAGCGCCTTGTCGGCTTCCATTTCTTCAACCCCGTGGCGGTCATGCCCCTCATCGAGGTGGTGAAGACGTCGAAAACAAATGATGCAACACTGAGCACCGCAATGGTGACCGCGGCGATGCTCTACAAGAACGCCGTCATCACCGCGGACACCCCGGGATTCGTCGTCAACCGCATTCTGGCCAAGCTCCTCGGCGAGGCGATGCACGCTGTTGATATCGGTACCCCGTTCGACGTCGTCGACGAATCGATCAAGCCGTTCGGACTACCGATGACGCCGTTCGAGCTGCTGGAGCTCGTCGGCCTCAAGGTCGGCGCGCACGTTCTCGACACGCACCATGCGGCCTTCCCGGAGCGCTTCTTTGACAGCGCGAACCTGCACAAGCTCGCGGACCTTGGGCACATTTTCGAGCGCGACGCCAAGGGCAAGATCAAAGGCTTCGACAAGAAGGCCGTCGAAATCGTCGCCGGTGGCACGACGCCGAGCACGGGCGAACAACTGCTTCGTCGCATCGAAGACGGCCTCGCCGACGAGGTACACCGGATGCTCGGAGACGGAGTCGTCTCGTCCCCGGAAGACATCGACCTGTGCCTCATCCTCGGCGCTGGCTATCCGTTCCAGATGGGCGGCCTGACCCCGTACCTCGACCGGGTTGGGGCGTCGGAGCGCGTCTTCGGGACGACGTTCCACACACCACCGATCCGAGGCGTAAGGTAACGCGGCCGCCACCGGCCGCGGCGGCTACCTGCTCAGCGGGCTCATGTCGGGATAACGGTCGCCGACGGGCGCCGCGACCGCGTCGAGAGCCGCGAGTTGCTCGGCCGAGAGGTCGATCGCGTCTGCGGCAGCGTTCTCCTCGAGGTAACTGATGCGCTTCGTCCCAGGAATGGGTGCGATGTCGTCGCCCTGCGCGAGAAGCCACGCGAGTGCGACCTGGCCCGGCGTCGCGCCAAGCTCTGCGGCAACGGCACCCACCTGTTCCACGATTCGGATATTCGCCTGCAGGTTCTCCCCCTCGAACCGCGGATTGGTGCGACGGAAGTCGGCCTCATCGAACTGGTCGAGCGAGCGAATTGTTCCGGTGAGGAAGCCACGCCCGAGCGGCGAGTACGGCACGAAACCGATGCCGAGTTCGCGCACCACGGGCAGGATCTCGGCCTCGGGTTCGCGACTCCACAGCGAGTACTCCGTCTGCAGCGCGGTGATCGGATGCACGGCGTGCGCACGGCGGATCGTGGCCGGCGCAGCCTCCGACAGTCCGATGAAACGGATCTTGCCCTCGGCGACGAGCTCGGAGAGCGCGCCAACGGTGTCCTCGATGGCCACGCTCGGGTCGATCCGGTGCTGGTAGTAGAGGTCCACGTGGTCGGTTCCCAGCCGCTTGAGGGAGCCTTCGATCGAGATTCTCAGATTCTCCGGGCTCCCATCGATGCCGCGGCTGCCATCACCACGGTGCTGTACGAGGCCGAATTTGCTCGCGAGCACGACCTCGTCACGGCGGCCTCTAATGGCGCGGCCGACAAGCTCCTCGTTCGTGTATGGGCCGTAGATCTCGGCCGTGTCCAAGAAGTTGATGCCGAGATCCAAGGCGCGGTGAATGGTCGCGATCGACGCAACGTCATTCTGGCCAGCACCGCTGTAGTAGGCCGACATTCCCATGCAGCCAAGACCGAGACGGGAGACCTCTGGTCCATCGTTTCCGAGGATGATTTTCTTCATGATATTTCTATCCCTTCCTGGTGGATCGCGATCCTTTTGTCGATCACGGTCAGGCTTGGCGTCGTTTCCTCCAGCTGAGGGACGACAGACATCCGATCCAGCACCATCAGCTCGAGGCGCGCACTGAATGCGCACTTGCCCTGCCGTGGGAGCTCACGCGGCCGCCCCGACCGGGCTGGCCCAGCTATTGGGGATCGGCACGCTGGCGCCGCTCGGCCTGCGCGCGCTCGTTCTGGTCCCCGTCCTCATCCTGGGGCAGTCGGCGCGCCACGGGAATCTTGCTGCCGAGAACGTGCTCGACCACGTCACGGGCGATCTGCTGCGGGGTGAGCCCCACCTGCTCGAGAATCTCCGCCCGGGAGCCGTGGCCAAGAAACTCATCCGGCAGGCCGAGCTCGGTCAGCGCCGTGTCGACACCGGCTGCTCGCAGGTCCTGGCGGATGCGCGTGCCGATGCCGCCGACGCGGATGCCGTCCTCGATGGTGATCACCAGTCGATGTTCACCGGCCGCCTCGATCAGGCTCTTCGGGACAGGAACCACCCAGCGCGGGTCGATGACGGTCGCCCCGATGCCCTGGGCCGCGAGACGTTCCGATACGTCGAGGCCGATCTCGGCCATCGGGCCGACGGTCACGATGAGAACGTCTTTGTTCGGCGCCTCGCGCAGCACGTCGACCCCATCGTGCATTCGGTGAACCGCCTCGACCTCGTTGCCAACGTTGCCCTTGCCGAATCGCACCACCGTAGGTGCGTCCCGGACGGCCACCGCCTCAGCGAGCTCCTCACGCAGACGGGTCGCGTCGCGTGGCGCGCTGAGCCGGATGTTCGGCACCACCTGCAGAATCGCGAGGTCCCACATTCCGTGATGGCTCGGACCATCCGGGCCCGTGACGCCGGCCCGGTCGAGCACGAAGGTTACGCCGGCACTGTGCAGCGCGACATCCATAAGAACCTGGTCGAATGCCCGGTTGATGAAGGTGGCGTACATGGCCACGACCGGGTGCAGGCCGCCGAACGCCAGCCCCGCCGCCGAGGTGACGGCATGCTGCTCGGCGATACCGACGTCGATCACCCTCATCGGATACTTCGCCGCGAGTTTGTGGAGGCCGGTGGGGCGGAGCATTGCGGCGGTGATTCCGACGATAGTGGGATCGGCATCCGCCAGTTTCACAATCTCGTCTGCAAAGACGGAAGTCCAGGATGCCCGATCGGAACCGCCGATGGGCTCGCCGGTCTCCGGGTCGATGTGGCCCACCGCGTGAAACTGGTCTGCAGCATCCAACACGGCAGGCTCGTAGCCCTTTCCCTTCTGCGTAATCGCATGCACGATCACCGGGGCGCCGTAGTTCCTGGCCTGGCGTAGCGCCTCTTCCATGGCCTGCAGGTCGTGGCCGTCTATGGGCCCGATATATTTAATGTCGAGGTTCGAATACAGGGCTTCGTTGTCGGTGAAGCGGCTCAGGAATCCGTGCAATCCGCCGCGAAGGCCGCGGTAGAGCGCCTTGCCCGGACCGCCAAACCGGTCGAAAAGCCGGCGACTCGAAAGATAGAGGTCGCGGTAGGCGCGTCTCGTGCGGACGCCATTGAGAAACCGAGCCATACCGCCGATGGTGGGGGCGTATGACCGCCCGTTGTCGTTGACGATGATGACCAGGTTGCGGTCGTTGTCGTCGCTGATATTGTTGAGCGCTTCCCAGGTCATGCCCCCGGTGAGTGCTCCGTCACCGACGATCGCGACGACGTGGCGGTCTCCCTGGCCGGTCATCCGGAAGGCGCGGGAGATCCCATCCGCCCAACTGAGCGAGCTCGAGGCATGCGAACTCTCGACGATGTCGTGCACGGACTCCGAGCGCTGGGGGTAGCCGGCGAGGCCGCCCTTCTCGCGCAAGCGACTGAAATCCTGTCGACCGGTCAATAGTTTGTGCACGTAGGACTGGTGGCCGGTATCGAACACGATGGCGTCTTGAGGCGAATCGAACACGCGGTGCACGGCCATCGTCAGCTCGACGACACCGAGGTTCGGACCGAGATGTCCGCCGGTCTTTGCGACCTCCGTGATCAGGAATTTCCTGATCTCGGCGGCAAGCGCGAGGAGCTGAAGCTGGGTGAGCCGGTCCAGGTCGCGCGGGCCGGTGATACTCCCCAGAAGACTCATTCGGCCAGCCTAAACCAGCGACCTCAGAACATACTGGAGGATGCCGCCGTTGCGGTAGTAGTCGGCCTCGCCTGGTGTGTCGATGCGCACGACAGCGTCGAACTCGATCACCTTCCTGCCAGCGGGCGACTGCTCGCTCGGCTCCGCCGTCACATGCACCGTCTTTGGTGTCGTGCCGGAGTTGAGCTCCTCAAGGCCCGAGATGCTCACCACCTCCGTGCCGTCGAGACCGAGCGATGCCCAGCTCTGCCCCGCCGGGAACTGCAGCGGGACGACACCCATCCCGATGAGGTTGGAACGGTGGATGCGCTCGAAACTCTCGGTGATGACCGCGGTGACCCCGAGCAGGCTCGTACCCTTCGCCGCCCAGTCGCGCGACGAGCCCGACCCGTATTCCTTACCCGCGAAGATCACCAGCGGGGTTCCGACGGCCTGGTAGTTCTGCGCGGCGTCGTAGATAAACGACTGCGGGGCTTCCGGCTGGGTGAAGTCGCGGGTGTAACCACCCTCGACGCCCGCGCCATTATTAGCGTCACCGAGAAGCCGGTTTCTGAGGCGAATGTTCGCGAAGGTTCCGCGGATCATTACCTCGTGGTTGCCACGACGCGAACCGTAGGAGTTGTAATCCTTGCGATCGATGTTGTGCTCGTCGAGGTACCTGCCCGCCGGGCTGTCCGCCTTGATGTTGCCCGCCGGGCTGATGTGGTCGGTCGTGACGGAGTCGCCGAGCGTCGCGAGTACGCGCGCCCCGACAATGTCCTTGACCGGTGTTATCTCCATGGTCATGCCGTCGAAGTACGGGGGCCTCCGCACGTAGGTCGAATCAGCGTCCCACTCGAACGTCGAGCCCGTCGGGGTTGGGAGTGAGCGCCAGCGCTCGTCACCGTCGAAGACACCCGCATACTCGTGGGTGAACATTTCGGTCGAGATCGACTCATCGATCGTCTTCTGCACCTCGGCTGCATCCGGCCAGATGTCCCTGAGGAACACGTCTTCGCCCTCCGTGTCGAGCCCGAGCGAATCCGTCTCGAAGTCGAAGTTCATCGAACCGGCGAGGGCGTAGGCGATCACGAGTGGCGGGCTTGCGAGGTAGTTCATCTTGACATCGGGGTTGATGCGACCTTCGAAGTTGCGGTTGCCCGAGAGCACGGCGGTGACCGCGAGATCGTTCTGCTGCACGGCGGCCGAGATCTCGTCCGAAAGCGGCCCGGAATTGCCGATGCAGGTCGTGCAGCCGTAACCGACGAGGTAGAAACCGAGGTCTTCGAGGAAGCCGTTTAGGCCCGCCTTCTCGTAGTAGTCGGTGACGACCTTGGACCCGGGCGCGAGCGTGGTTTTGACCCACGGCTTCGACTTCAGACCCTTCAAGCTCGCGTTGCGTGCGAGCAGGCCGGCTGCGAGCATGACGGACGGGTTCGAGGTGTTCGTGCAGGACGTGATGGCCGCGATAGCCACTGCGCCGTGGTCGAGGGTGAAGTGCGAACCATCCTGCAGC
>JAYTEZ010000081.1:0-3009 GCA_043734805.1 Microbacteriaceae bacterium | reverse complement strand
TCACCGCCGAGGAGGGCCGAGATGTCCGCCCGCGGTATGCCGAGTTCGAGGGGGTCGAGGTCGTGCTCGGTGACCGAGCCGCGGGACACTTCCCAGATGTGACTGTGGCCCGTCGTGGTGAGTTCGTCCAGACCGTCGTCGCCGCGAAAGACGAGCGCCGTCGCTCCCCTCGTGCGAAAAACTCCGACGATGAGCGGAACCTTGTCGAGATGGGCAACTCCGACCGCATTGGCCTCGCACCTGGCGGGGTTGCAGAGCGGCCCGAGAAAGTTGAAGACCGTTGGAATGCCAAGGTCTTTGCGGGTTGGCCCCGCGTGCCGGAAGCCGGGGTGAAAGAGCGCGGCGAACGCGAAGGTGATCCCCGTTTCGGCGAACACGCTCGCGACACGCTCTGGCGGCAGTTCGAGATTCAGACCGAGTGCTCCGAGCACATCGGATGAGCCCGAGGCGGAACTCGCCGCGCGATTGCCATGTTTGACGACCGGAATTCCGGATGCCGCGGCCACGATCGATGCCATGGTTGAAATGTTGACCGTCCCGAATCGGTCGCCACCCGTTCCCACGATGTCGAGCGCCATCGGATCCACCGCGAGCGGAACGGAGTTCTCCAGGATCGCGTCACGAAAGCCGACAATCTCGTCGACGGTTTCTCCCTTTGCCCGCAGCGCGACCAAAAACCCGGCCAGTTGAGCCGACGTTGCTTCGCCGTTCATGACCCGCTGCATTGCCCATGATGCCTCGCTGATTGCGAGATCCTCGCCGTCAAGGAGCGCGCTGAGAAGTTGGGGCCAGGTGGGGTCGGAAGACATAGTGGTGATCCTAGCTATTCGGTCGAATCGCCCGGGCAAATGGAAAATGTCGGGCGTGATATCGGGGCATAATGGACAAGTGACCAGCACCTCTCTTTCTCACAGTATCGAGGCTCCCGTCGTTAATCGGCCGAGCGTTGTGGCGGTCGGAACGATCGTGTGGCTCGGCAGCGAGGTCATGTTCTTTGCTGGCCTGTTCGCCATCTACTTCACACTGCGCTCGACGTCCCCCGAACTCTGGGCTGCGGAAACTCCGAAGCTCAACGTGCCGTATGCGCTGACGAACACGATCATCCTCGTTGCATCGTCTTTCACCGCCCAGTTTGGCGTTTTCGCGGCTGAGCGCCTGCAGGCCAGACGCACGGGGTGGAGTCCGGTCAAGTGGGGCATGATCGAGTGGTTTTTTGTGAGCTACGCCCTCGGCGCGGTGTTTGTTACCGGACAGGTCTTCGAGTACGCGAATCTCGTGAGCGACAATGTGGCGCTGAGTTCCAACTCGTACGGCTCGGCGTTCTACATCACGACAGGCTTCCACGCGCTGCACGTGACCGGCGGGCTGATCGCCATGCTTTTCATCATCGGCCGTGCCTACAGCGTTAAGAACTTCACGCACAAAGAAGCGACGAGCACGATCGTCGTGTCCTACTACTGGCATTTTGTCGACGTCGTCTGGATCGGGTTGTTCCTGGTCATCTACATTCTCAAATAGTCCGCGGACACCACCACAGGAACCAGGGAAACAACTTACGCATGGCGAAGAACACACGCACTGCAGTCCGACGCAGCCGGACGAGCGGACGGCGTCACCCTCTGGCCACGATTGCCCTCATCGCGATCGGACTCGTCTCGACCGGAGGCGCATATGCGCTATTCAGCAGCACCGCGTCTGCCGAGACCTCGTCCGTTCGCACCCAGTCATCCGCCGACGAAGGCAAGAAGCTTTTCGCCGCGAATTGCGCGACCTGCCACGGTCTGAGCGCACAGGGCGTCAGCGGTGTCGCCCCGAGCCTGTATGGCGTCGGAGCCGCATCCGTGAGTTTCCAGGTCGGAACGGGCAGGATGCCGCTGGCCAACCAGGGCCCTCAGGCCGAGCAGAAGCCGGTGCAGTTCACCAACGAGCAGGTCTCATCACTCGCCGAATACGTTGCGTCCCTCTCCCCTGGCCCCGGCATCCCCGACTCCAAATACCTCACCGGGAACGGTGATGCCGCGCTCGGCGCACAACTGTTCCGCGTCAACTGCGCGATGTGTCACAACGTCGCCGGCGCAGGCGGCGCCCTGACCGAAGGCAAGTTCGCACCGGCGCTGAGCGGTGTTCTGCCACAGCACATCTATGAAGCGATGATCACCGGCCCGCAGAGCATGCCCGTGTTCAACGACAAGAACATCACGCCGGAGCAGAAGGCCGACATCATCACCTACCTGAAGTACCTGGACAAGAATCCCTCGCCTGGGGGCATCGACCTTGGCAATCTCGGTCCGGTCTCGGAAGGACTGTTCATCTGGATCTTCGGCCTTGGCGCCATCGTCGGTGTCACGATCTGGATCGCGGCCAAGGCGAACTAGCACTGGCCCAACCGCTAGCACTGGCCCAACCGCAGCACCGGCCCAACCGCAGCACAACAGCACAAACCAGCAACACACTGCACCAACCGAAGGGACGAGAATGGCACAGCACGACGACGGCGGCTCTGACGCCGCTGCCGGGTCGGCCGTAGTAAAGAGCGAGCCACCACAGGCCTCGCCCGGCACTGCTGTCATCGCGTCTGATGCCTTTCAGAACCCGGGCCTGCCACCGCACCGACTTCGCGTCACCGACATTGACCCGAAGAAGGATCGCACGGCAGACCGTCGCGTCTACACGCTCTTCTACCTCTCCATTGTCGGCAGCATCTTCGCCGTCGCGGCATACATCGCGTTCCCGATCGTCCCGGGCAACACGGACTCAATTCGGCTCAACACGCTCCTGCTCGGCCTCGGCATCGCGCTCGGCATGCTCGGCATCGGTATTGGTGCCATCTACTGGTCCAAGAACCTCATGCGCGGGGACGAACTTTCGGAATCCCGTCACCTGACGCGGGGCACAGAAGCAACCCGCGCCCGTGCGATCGAAATCTTCAAGGAAGGCAATGAGGAGTCCGGGTTTGGGCGACGCACCCTCATCCGCAACAGCCTCATCGGCGCACTTATCGCGACACCG
>JAYTEZ010000080.1:0-5729 GCA_043734805.1 Microbacteriaceae bacterium | reverse complement strand
GGCGACCGGGCCGCCTTCCACAGTCGCGCTCCGGTAGTCTTGGGATGACATGGACGAGCTCGATTTTTCTGAACAGATCGTTGCGCTTCGCTCGACCTTTGCGGACATCCGGTCTGTCATCGGCGTCGAAAAACTCAGCGCTGAAATCGCCGACCTGAGCGAGCAGGCTGGCGTTCCCGACCTCTGGGACGACACCGAGAAGGCGCAGAAAATCACCTCGACGCTCAGCCACCGGCAGGCAGAACTCGCGAAGATCACGAGCATCCAGTCCCGGCTCGACGACCTCGAAATCATGGTCGAGCTCGCCAACGAAGAGGCGGATGCCGCGACCGCGGCCGAGGCGCGAACCGAGCTGGCAAGCATCCAGAAGCTCCTCGGCGAGCTCGAAGTGCAGACCCTGTTGAATGGCGAGTTCGACTCGCACGCGGCCGTGCTCACGATCCGCGCGGGTGCCGGCGGTGTCGATGCCTCCGACTTCGCCGAGATGCTGATGCGCATGTACCTGCGCTGGGCGGAACAGCACAACTATCCGGCCACCGTTCTCGACACGAGCTACGCCGAAGAGGCGGGCATCAAGTCCACGACCATCGAGGTGGATGCCCCCTATGCCTTCGGCACGATGAGTGTCGAGGCGGGCACTCACCGTCTCGTGCGGATGAGCCCGTTCAACTCGGCAGGCAAGCGCCAGACCAGCTTTGCCGCCGTGGAAGTGGTGCCGCTCGTCGAGCAGGTCGACCACATCGACATCCCGGAGAGTGACATCCGCGTCGACGTCTTCCGCTCGAGCGGCCCCGGCGGCCAGTCGGTCAACACCACAGACTCCGCGGTGCGCATCACCCACTTCCCGACCGGAATCGTCGTGAGCTGCCAGAACGAGAAGAGCCAGATCCAGAACCGCGCGGCGGCCCTTCGCGTGCTCCAGTCCCGACTTCTGGTCGTTCAGCGCGAGGAGGAGGCCGCGACGAAGAAGGAGTTCGCTGGCAACATCACCGCGAGCTGGGGCGACCAGATGCGCAGCTACGTTCTCGCGCCCTACCAAATGGTGAAGGACCTCCGCACCGACTACGAGGTCAACAACCCGTCCGCGGTCTTCGACGGTGATCTCGACGGGTTCATCGCGGCGGGCATCAAGTGGCGCAAGCGGGACAGGGACTAGAGCGCGAGTTTCTGAGAGTGGCGAAACCCGGCCTGTCGCTGACCGGTTATCGCGGAGCGCAACCTAGTCTCGAACAGTCATGATTCGCTTTGATCAGGTAACCAAGCTCTACCGTGGGAACGCGCGGCCGGCGCTCAATGCGGTGACGATTGAGATTCTGCGCGGTGAGTTCGTCTTCCTCGTTGGAGCATCCGGCAGCGGCAAGTCCAGCTTTTTGCGACTCGTGCTGAAGGAGGAGAACCCCAGCAGGGGACAGATTCACGTGCTCGGGCAAAACCTCGGAGGACTGAGCAGTCGCAAGGTGCCGTTCTTCCGGCGCAACCTCGGCGTCGTCTTCCAGGACTTCCGGCTGCTGCCGCAGAAGAACGTGTTCGACAACGTGGCATTTGCGCTTCAGGTGATCGGCAAATCGCGCGGCTTCATCCAGGAGGCCGTTCCCGATGTACTGAAGATGGTCGGACTCGCGGGCAAGACCAACCGCCTGCCGCACGAACTTTCCGGTGGTGAGCAGCAGCGCGTTGCGATCGCACGGGCCATCGTGAACAGGCCCGCGATCCTGCTCGCTGACGAGCCGACCGGTAACCTCGACCCGTCGACGAGCGCCGGCATCATGACCCTTCTCGAGCGAATCAGCCAGAGCGGTACGACGGTGATCATGGCCACCCACGACGCCGGCATCGTCGACCAGATGCAACGGCGGGTGATCGAACTCGTCAGCGGCCAGATAGTGCGGGATGAACGTCAGGGCGGATACCAGACCCAGGCCATTCCCCTGCAGGGCTTCCCTGCCGTGCCTCGCCCCGCGCCGATCGTGCGCCAGGATCTCGGTATCGCCGGACAATCCGATGAGGTGCTCCGGTGAGGTTTGGCCTGATCATGTCCGAGGTCGGGAACGGCCTTCGGCGCAACATTTCCATGGTGGTCTCGGTCATCCTCGTGACCTTCATCTCGCTGACTTTCGTGGGAGCAGCGATCCTCCTGCAGTTTCAGATCGGGCAGATGAAGGGGTACTGGTATGACCGTGCCCAGGTCGCCATTTATCTCTGCACGAACCTGTCTACCGAGGCACACTGCAAACTGGTCGAGGCGACGAAGGACCAGAAGGCTGCTGTTGATTCCCAGCTCAAGTCGCCGACCATCGCCCCGCTCATCAACAAGGTCACCTTCGAAAACCACGACCAGGTGTACGCCGAGTACAAGGCGCAGTTCGGAAACACGACCGGTTCAGACTTCGTGACACCGGCGTTTCTGCCCGAGACGTTCTGGGTGAACCTCAAGGACCCGGCCCAGGCCGACGTGCTCGTCGAGAGTATTTCCGGTCTCGCTGGTGTCGAGCAGGTCAAGGACCAGCGCAAGTACCTCGATCCGATCTTCGCTGCGCTCAAGGCCGCGAGCTATACCGCCGTCGGAATCGCCGCGCTGATGCTCGTCGCAGCGGTTCTGCTCATTGCAACGACCATCCGGCTGTCGGCGTTTTCCCGGCGACGAGAGCTCGGGATCATGCGCCTGGTCGGTGCCTCGAACCGCTTCATCCAGACCCCGTTCATACTCGAGGGCGTGATCGCCGCGCTCATCGGGTCGGTGCTGGCGAGCGGCGCAATTCTCGCCATCGTCCAATTCTTCGTGAAGGGGTATCTCGGTGCGCAGGCGCAGAACACCCCGTTTATCGGAATGCACGAAGCTCTCATCGTTGTGCCTATCCTGTTGGTCGTCGGTGCGGTTTTGGCTGCCTCGTCGGCGAGCTTCGCGATCAACCGGTATCTGAAGGTCTAGCCCGACAGCGCCGCCCGACAGCGCCGCGCGGTGGTGCAGCTCGCGGTGTGCAGACTAAACTGATGGGCTGGCCGTACGGGCCCGGGATCGGTCTTAGACAGACGCAAACACAGGAGTGCATCGTGCCCAGGGAACGTGGCCAGAAGGTTGTGGCCACCAATCGCAAAGCCCGTCACGACTACACCATCGAAGATACCTATGAGGCCGGGCTGGTTCTCACGGGAACCGAGGTGAAGTCGCTGCGGGCTGGTCGTGCGTCTCTCGTGGACGGCTACGCGTTCGTCGAGTTCGGCGAAGCGTGGTTGGATTCCGTGCATATTCCCGAATACAACCAGGGCACCTGGAACAATCATCCACCCCGTCGCAAGCGCAAGCTCCTGCTGCACAAAGCGCAGATTCTCAAGATCCACAACAAGACCAAAGAGGGCGGATACACCCTCGTGCCGTTATCGATCTACTTCAGCGACGGCAAAGCCAAGGTCGAGATCGCGGTCGCGAAGGGCAAGCGCGAGTATGACAAGCGCCAGGCGCTGCGCGAACGTCAGGACAATCGCGAAGCCGATCGCGCGATGTCCGCGAAACGCCACCTGGGTGACTGACCCGCGCGACATCCGCGGTTAACCGCAGCTCAGCTCGCGATGAATTTCGCGTCGACGATCGCCACGACCTCGATGTCTTCGGGCGTCAGCGACAGTTCGGGGGCGGAGCCTGCCGCCATCATGCGCATGGACGAGTAGCCGCCATCCGCTCCGGATGTCCCGACCCGGTCGCCGAGCATGCCCGGGTCCGCGAGCGCGACCGCGCGAACCGAGCCGAGGCCGATGCTCTGGGCGTACACGCTCGCCTTCGCGACGGCATCCTTCACCGCTCGAGAGCGCACCTCGGCGATCACCGCAGTCTTGCGCGCCTCGGTGAGATCCCAGGAGATGTTTCCGACAGTGACACCGTCGATCACCGCGACCTCCTCGATCACCCGCGAGAGTTCCTCGAAATCGCTGAACTTCACAGTGAACCCGACGCGGGAGTGGAAGACGAGCGGCAGTTGCTCGCCCTCGACGTTCCACGGCTTGGTGCTCCACACCTGCACGCTGTCGCTCGACCACCAGGTGACCGGTCCGGCGTTCGGCAGGTGGCGGGATTTCACCAATTCGCGGATCACATCGGCCGACGCGACCGTATCCGAGAACACCGACTCACGATCCGGGCCCTCGAAACCAACCCCGATCTCCACGGTCGCCCGCTCGGGTGGGTAGTACGACGAGAAACGGCCCTGCACGGTGATCATGGTGTCGGTCATGGAAGTCTCCCAGCGTCGTGGCTCCTTCGAAGCATCCTGCCATCCCAGGAGCAACATTCGACCCGCAGTGGCGGAGATCGACCATCCGTCGTAGACTAGAGGGCTGTCTCCGCTACGGATGCAGTTTTGACAACTCAACAGCGCGCGATAGTGATCCACCCTTTCCATCAAGGGTGAGCCTGGGGATGATCGGTTTCGACATTGCCTGCGCAACTGTGAGAAGCGGGTCGAGGATGCAGGGTTATCTCGTAAACGACCTCTGCAAACAATAAGTGCGAAAACACAACGCGCTGACTTCGCTCTAGCTGCATAAGCTAAAGCACTAATGAAGTCCGTCAGTCCGGGGATGCTCTCTATCCGGGTCCTGGCGTAATTTAGAGGGATTGCTGCAGTGTGGTGTGCAAACATCGAGCCCTAGGGCACTGCGGGACTTAAACTAGGACTGGGCTTGTCGGATTAGATGCCTGTGGCAAATTCCGGAGCCGAGCAGAACGATTTCACTGGCTACACCCGTAGAAGGCACACGACCACAGCAGTGGACGGGGGTTCAATTCCCCCCATCTCCACCATCGGTCCCTATCGCGCGTTGTTGAACAGGGTTGTTGAACAGCGTTGTTGAACAGCGTTGTTGAACAGCGAGGCCGCCTCTTTGGGCGGCCTCGCTGCATCTGGCCGCCCTGCTGCGGAAACCGTGGATCGCATCCTGCAGGGCAGGGATTTTCGATTCGCCGAGAACATCCTCTGGCCCTCATTGGGGGGACAATTGTCGCTCATAGCCCCCGAATAGGGGTACATTGTTCGAGTTTGCGGGGCAATTTCAACAAACACGTGTTTAGTCTTTAGGAGAGTTATCCGCCTCCACCTGCACCGTGGCCAATGCCGCCTCGAGGGTCTCGGAGGGTGATTCTGCCGCACAGTTGCAGCTCAGGACGGGCACCGCCCGCCGTCGCAACGCCAATGCCGCCGTCGCCCAGCACCCACCCGCCAGACGCGTTTGTTCGCGTCTGCCAACGGAACGGAGAACAGCACAATGGCACCACTTTGGCGAGATAGACCATTTCGCGGAACGCGCAGATCCGAACATACGCCCCTCGCACGATCGCTCGAGAACGGCGCCGCCAATTCGCCGTCGCTTCTGCTTTTCGTCCTCATCGCAACAATCGGCGTATTGGCGTACACGTTCTTCCTGCTCAACCCAGCCAACCGCGGCGACTGGCTTCCTTATGCGCTTGTTATCACCGCGGAGGTGGTGCTCGTCACGCAGGCCCTCGCATCGATGTGGACGATCCTCTCCGGCGGGCAGGATCCTCGGGACTTCGCGTTTCATCATTCGCAGGAGCGGATCTTCGATGCCGGGAGCATCGAACAGGACGGCACGGGAAAGCGGCCGGAGAAGTGGTCGGTCTTTCTGGATGACGAGCGAGTCTCGATCGACGTCTTCGTCACTGTCTACGGCGAAAGCCTGGACAGGATCCGTCGCACCGTGACGGCAGCAATTGCCAT
>JAYTEZ010000079.1:0-10733 GCA_043734805.1 Microbacteriaceae bacterium | reverse complement strand
GCCATTAGATCTTCTCCCCACGGGCCAGGATGTCCTTGACGACGGACTCGATGCCGCGAGCGTCAATGACCTTGATGCCCTTCGCACTGAGCGTGAGCGTCACGTTGCGACGCAGCGACGGCACGTAATAGGTCTTCTTCTGCACGTTCGGGTCGAAGCGACGCTTCGTACGGCGGTGCGAGTGCGAAATGTTGTGTCCGAAGCCGGGAACGGCACCGGTCACCTGGCAGGTTGCTGCCATGGTTGTCCTCCATCATTACCGTAGAGAGCCAATCGTTCTGTTCGAAGAACGGCTCTCTACCCAAGGTCTCTTGTCGGCACACACGATCCACCGGAGACAGCGATGGTGGATTTGTGTACAGGCGTGGGCGCAGAAAACGCCCAGCAACGACCAACTCTAGGCGCGGAGGCTACGCGGCGCAACCTGGCCACGCCCGCAGAGGAGCCTGCAGACGAGCCCGCGCCCGAGCTACGACTGCGCTCTGCTGCACTCCGCACACAGTCCGAACACGTCGACGACGTGATTTGCCTGCGTGAAGCCGTGATCCGAGGCGACCGACTGGGCCCAGCGTTCGACGGCATCCGCCTCGATCTCCACCGTGAGGCCACAGCTGCGACAGATCAGGTGGTGATGGTGCTGACCGGGAGTGCAGGCGCGATACAGGCTCTCGCCATCGGCCGACTGCAGCGAGTCGGCCTCTCCCTCGACCGCGAGATCCGTGAGCGCACGGTACACCGTCGCGAGCCCGATCGCGGACCCGGTATTGCGCAGACTGGAATGCAGAGCCTGGGCGCTGACGAAGCCATCGTTGCTGCCGAGCGCCTCGCGAACCGCTTCGCGTTGCCAGGTGTTGCGCTTCATGATCAGATTCTACTTTCGAGCGGTGAGGCGGATAGTCGGCCGCTGCTCCCCCCTCGAACCCGGCGGTGTCCGATCACTCGGCAGACGAGGTAAATGAGGAACGAGATCGTCGTCACATACGGACTGATCGGCAATCCGCCGCCGAGAGCAAGCAGGATGCCGCCGACCACCGAGGCCACGGCGAAGATCACGCTGAGCAGGGGAGTGAGCAACGGGGAGGCCGTCACCCGCATCGCGGCAGCGGCCGGCGTCACGAGCAGCGAGAGCACAAGCAGCGCACCGACTATCTGGATCGACACCGCGGTGGCGAGTCCGAGCAGGATCATGAAGGCGATGGAGATCGTGGTGACCGGCAGGCCCTTCGCGCGGGCGACATCCGCATCGACGCTCGCAAAACTCAGGGGCCGCCACAGGAAGACCAGCCCGGCAATGACGATGATCGAGATCAGCACGAGCATGAGGAGCTGCGGATTGTCGACCGAGACGATTTGCCCGGTGAGAAGGCCGAACTTGTTGGCGCTTCGCCCCTTATTGAGGGCGAGAAACAGGATACCGAGGCCGAGGCCGAACGGCATGAGCACCGCGATGATCGAGTTTCGTTCCCGTGCCTTCGCACCCAGAATACCGATAAGCAGAGCAGCCAGCAGCGAACCGCCGATCGAACCAGCCACCACATTGACGCCGAAGAGCAGTGCCGCGGATGCCCCGGCGAAGCTCAGCTCGCTGATGCCGTGCACCGCGAACGCGAGGTCACGGGTCATCACGAACGGACCGATCAGCCCGCCGACGACGCCGAGGATCGCGCCGGCAAGAATCGAGTTCCTCACGAGCTGGAGCAGTTCGCCGTAGTTCGCGAATCCGAAAATCTGCGACCAGAAGTCCTGGTTCACTGTGTGCCCCCTCCCACATGGTGTTCGAGATGGTCGTGCATCCCATAGCCTTCCGGCGCGCCGAGCACGACGATGCGCCCCCGACTGTTGATGACCTCGACCGGGGTGTCGTACATGGAGGAGAGCACCTCGGACCTCAGAACCTCATCCGGCGTCCCGACCCGAAAGCGACCGCCGGCCAGGTAGAGCACACGATCGACCATTCCGAGGATCGGGTTCACGTCATGCGTCACAAAGACGACTGCGGTATTCAGTGCCCTGCGCTGCGCATCGATGAGCTCGCTCACCTGGCGTTGATGATGAAGGTCGAGCGACAGCAGCGGCTCGTCGCAGAGCAGGAGTTTTGGGTTGCCCGCGATGGACTGACCGACCCGGATGCGCTGCTGCTCACCGCCGGACAGCGTCGACACCGGCACGTTTGCATACTCGGTCGCTCCGACGGACTCGAGGATGCCGTCCACCCGACGCCGCACAGCTTTCGAGGAAAAAGGCAGGCCCCACCGGTTGCCGTTGACACCGAAGGCCACCAGGTCGCGCGCTCGAAGGGGAGTGCCATGCTCCAGCAGCTTCTGCTGCGGGATGTAGCCGATCTGCCTGCTTCCTCGGCGAACGGGGGCACCCATAAATTCGATCGATCCCGCGGTCAGCTGCTGCTGCCCGAGGATCGTCTTGAGCAGGCTGGTCTTGCCCGTTCCATTGGGCCCGAGCACGGCGAGAAACTCGCCGGGCGCCAGGTCGAGGTCGAGGTTGTGCCACAGCTCGCGATCGCCGAATGCGAGAGTCGCAGCGCGGAAGCTCAGCACCGGTGCATCGGTTTCGGTCACCACGGGATCCTTATCTTTCGGGTTGGTCATCCGGCGGTGCGGGCGCCCGGCGTTCAGTTCAGCGCGGCCGTTACCGCGTCGAGGTTGTGGGTCATCCAGCCCAGGTAGTCCATGCCGCTCGGCAGGGTTTCCGTGATCGGAACGATGGCAACTCCCGCGCTTTTCGCCGCGGCGAGCACCCGGTCGGTTTGCGGACCGCGGGTCTGTTCATTGTAGGCAAGCAGTTTCACGGCGCCGGAGCCGAAGAGCGCGATGGTCTTTTTCAGTACCAACGGCGAGACATCCGTTCCCGTCTCAATTGCCTTAGAGAACTCGACCGGCGTCCTGTTGACGAGACCGGATGCCTCAAGCAGGTACAGGGGAACCGGTTCGGTAATCGCGACCCCCCTGCCAGCAAAGCTCGACTTGATCATCGCCTCACGACCCTCGAGCACGCCGAGCGCGGCCACGAACTTTTTCGAGTTGGCCGCGAAGGTAGCAGTGCCGGCCGGATCGAGTTTCGTCAGGCTCGCGGCCAATTTCGCCACGACTTTCGTCACGGTCGGGAAGTCGTACCAGAGGTGTTCGTTGAACTCGCCCGTCGCCGGGGTCAGGTCGTAGCCGGAGATCTTCGCCGCGTTGAGCACAACGACATCCGGATTGCTCGCACCGCGCAACAGGGTGTCGACGAAGGCGTCGTAACCGCCACCGTTTTCGATCACTACATTCGCCTTCGACAGCGCGAGCTGCACCTGGGCATCCGCCTCGTAGGAGTGCGGATCCTGCGCGGGGTCGGAGATGATCGAGGTCACGCTGACGAGATTGCCGCCGATCTGCCTGGCGATATCGCCGTAGACATCCGTGGAGGTGACGATGCGGAGCCTGCCATCGGGTGCTTCACCGGCATTATTCTGACCGCCGGAACTCGAGCATCCGGCGAGGGTGAGTAAGGCGATGACTGCCGCTCCGATGAGGAACGCTGGCGTCAATTTCACGCGCATGGAAAGGCTTTCTACCACGGTTCGATAACAGTAATGAGATTCGTTATCAACAGCATACAGGCGCGGCGGCAGCGCGTGCAGGGCGGGCAGCGCGTGCAGCGCGTGCAGGCCTCAAATCGCGCCGGCCGCGGTGCCTCACTCCAGCAGGAGGGCGGGCTCCTCGACGATGCTCGCGACGTCCGCGAGGAAACGGCTCGCGACATCCCCGTCGACGATGCGGTGGTCGAAACTCGCGCCGAGCGTCGTTACGAAGCGCGGGCGCACCTCGCCGTCGACCACCCATGGCTTCTGCTTGATTGTGCCAAGGGCCAGGATGGCCGCCTCGCCGAGGTTCAGAATTGGTGTGCCGGTGTCCATGCCGAAGACGCCGATGTTGGTGACGGTAATGGTTCCATCGGCCATCTCGGCGGGCTGAGTGCGACCGTCGCGGGCGGTGATCGTCAACCGCTCGATCGCCGAAGCCAGCTCCCGCAGGGAGAGTTCCTGCGCCTCCTTGACGTTGGGAACGATGAGTCCGCGGGGCGTCGCCGCAGCGATACCGAAGTTCACGTAGTGCTTGACAATGATCTCGGTTTCGGTCCACTGCGCATTGACGGTGGGGTTGCGCCGCACCGCCCAGATCATCGCCTTCGCCACGATGAGCAGCGGCGAGACCTTGATGCCGGCGAAGTCAGGCGTGTTCTTGAGGCGCTTCACAAACTCCATGGTTCGAGTCGCATCGACGTCGACGAAGAGGCTCACATGCGGAGCGCTGAACGCACTCGACACCATCGCCGTCGCGATCGCCTTGCGCACTCCCTTGACCGGAATGCGCTCCTCCCGGTCGCTCGACCTTTCCGGCGTCTCGAAGTTGCGGAACAGGCTCGCCTGCGAGGCATGACGGATGACGTCGTCGCGGGTGATCTCCCCGGCGAGCCCACTGGCGTTGACCGCGGCCAGGTTGACAGCAAGGTCCTTCGCGAGCTTGCGGATCGGCGGCTTGGCGATGATGGCGGCTGCGGCCGACCCGGACGGTGGGCGTACGGCGGGCACGGCAGCAGGCACGGCAGCCGGCACAGCGGCAGGCACGGTGGCAGGCACAGCGGTGGCAGGCACGGCGGCGCTCGTCCCGGCCACCCGCCTCCCGCGTCGCGAAGCAACGTGACCCTTGATCCCGTAGCCGACCAGTACGGCACCCGGCGCTTCCTGCGCGGCTTCGGCGGAGATGCTGCCCGCGGTGTCGGCCACTGCCTCGCTGGTCTCCACGTCGGCCCCGGTTGGAGCTGCCGGGGAAGCGGCCTCCGGCTCGCCGTCCGACACCGAGATGATTGCGGTGCCGACATCCACTGTCTGGCCCTCCCGCACGAGCAGAGCCGTGACGACTCCGGCGAACGGCGACGGCAGTTCGACCAGCGATTTCGCGGTCTCGATCTCGACCAGCACCTGATTGACGTGCACCACGTCACCGGGCTTGACTTTCCAGGACACGATTTCGGCCTCGGCCAAGCCTTCGCCGACATCCGGAAGATGAAATTCTGAGGTGCTCACGGTGACTCCTTACGTGTCTAGTAGGCCAGTGCCCGGTCGACTGCCTCGAGAATGCGGTCCGCATCCGGAAGATAGATGGTCTCCAGCTTCGCGGGCGGGAAGGGAGTGTCGAATCCGGTGACTCGAAGCACGGGCGCCTCGAGCGAGTAAAACGCGTTCTCCGTGACGGTCGCGGCGATCTCGGAGGAGACGCT
Organism: Microbacteriaceae bacterium; assembly: GCA_043734805.1. GTDB lineage: Bacteria > Actinomycetota > Actinomycetes > Actinomycetales > Microbacteriaceae > Lacisediminihabitans. The sequence continues at coordinate 5,456 of JAYTEZ010000079.1, read as the reverse complement.
GACGAATCCGGGTGCCTCCGATGCGACGACGAGGCGACCAGTCTTGTGCACGGAGGCGAGGATCGGCGCATAATCGATCGGCGAGAGCGAGCGCAGATCGATGACCTCGACGCTCGTGCCCTCCGCTTCCGCGAGTTCGGCTGCCTTCATGAGCACATTGACCATCGCTCCGTGGCCGACCAGCGTCACCTGAGTGCCGGTACGAACGACGCGGCTGGAGTGCAGGGGCGATGCGCTCGCGCCGGTGTCGACCGGTCCCTTGTTCCAATAGCGGCTCTTCGGTTCGAAGAACAGCACCGGGTCATTCGACGCAATGGCCTCCTGGATCATCCAGTACGCGTCGTTCGGCGTGCTCGGACTCACCACCCTGAGGCCCGGCGTGTGGGCGAAATACGCCTCGGGGCTCTCCTGGTGATGCTCGACGGCGCCGATGTGCCCACCGTAGGGCACGCGGATGACGACGGGCATCGAGATCTGGCCCTCGTGCCGACTGGTCATCCTGGCCAGTTGGCTCGTGATTTGGTCGAAACCGGGGAAGATGAACCCGTCGAACTGGATCTCACAGACGGGCCGATAGCCGCGCATTGCCAGGCCGATCGCCGTTCCGATGATCCCGGATTCCGCCAGCGGAGTGTCAAAAACCCGCCGGTCGCCGAACTCGGCCTGCAGCCCCTCCGTCACGCGGAACACGCCACCGAGCGGGCCGATGTCCTCGCCCATCAGTAGCACCTTGTTGTCATCCGCGAGCGCCTTGCGAAGGCCGGCGGTCAGGGCTTTGACGAGCGGAAGCTCTACCGTTGAGGTGTTCACGCCTCGCCTCCCAACGATGCCTCGTAGTCGGCCAGCCACTGCTTCTGCTCGACCATCAGTGGGTGCGGCTCCGAGTAGACGTTGTCGAAAATGAGATCGACGGATGGGCGACCGAGCTCAAGGGTTCGCCGACGCAGGTCGGAGGAGAGGTCGTCGGCCTCCGTCGCAACGCCAGCGAAAAAGTCATCACCCTCGCCCCTTGACCGCAAATAGGTCGTGTACCGGTCGATCGGGTCGCGCGCAACCCAGGAGCTGACCTCGTCGTCGAGGCGGTACTTCGTCGGGTCATCACTCGTGGTGTGGGCGCCGATGCGATAGGTGAGCGCCTCGATCATCCGCGGTCCGTTGCCGGCGCGCGCTTCGTCGAGGTTCTTGCGGGTGACGGCGTAGCTGGCCAGCACGTCGTTGCCGTCGATCTGCACGCCGGGAATGCCGAACCCGACCGAGCGCAGATAGAGCGGAATGCGGGACTGCACGCTGACCGGAACCGAAATCGCCCAGTGGTTGTTCTGGAGAAAGAAGACCTCCGGAGTGTTGAAGCTCGCGGCGAACACGAGTGCCTCGCTGACATCCCCCTGACTGGTTGCCCCGTCACCGAAGTAGACCATGACCGCCTGGTCGGTCTCCGGGTTACCCGTGCCACTATCGCCATCGAGGTTGATGCCCATGGCGTACCCGGTGGCGTGCAGCGCCTGCGAACCGAGCACGAGGGTGTAGAGGTGAAAGTTGTTGTGCTCGGCGGGGTTCCAGCCACCGTTGGTGACACCCCGCATCAGTCGCACGATATCGATGCAGTCGACCCCGCGAATCAGGGCGACAGCGTGCTCGCGGTAGGAGGGGAAGAGGTGATCCTGCGGTCGTGCCGCGCGGGCGGAGCCCACCTGCGCCGCCTCCTGACCATGACTCGGCGGCCAGAGCGCCAACTGTCCCTGGCGCTGGAGGTTCGTCGCCTCGCGGTCGAAGCGCCGGGTAACGACCATGTCCCGGTAGAACTGCTGCAGCGTCGTATCGGGAAGCGCTTGGATGTACGGAAGGTATTCTGCTGCCGCGTCATCCTGTGCCAGGATTCCGTCGGTTGAGAGAAGCTGCACCATCGGTGCGGTTTCTGCCACGGTAGCCTCGCAGTCCTGTCGTACGCTCTACGCCTGAAGGTGTGATCCGATGTCGCGTGGCGACCCCGAAGTTCTAATCTAACGCGGCCTCAGGATGGGCACTCGGTAGGTTCCAAACAACCTCGGCTGAGGCTCTTAGGAGTTTATCCACAGACTGCGATTCTCCGATCGAGACACGGATGCCGTCCGGGTAGAGCGGCCGCACCACGATTCCGTACTCCGAAAACACATCGACGGCTTGCTCGGTCGCCGCCCCGGTGGCGAGCCAGACGAAGTTGCCGTGCGGGCGCGGTACCGACCAGCCCTGGTCGAGCAGCGCGCGCCAGACCTGATCGCGCAGCACGATCAGCCGATGCACTCGCTCGAGCAGCGCATCCTCGTGGTCGAGCGAAACGAGCGCCGCACGCTGGGCCAGCTCGGTGACGGAGAGCGGGATCGATGTGCTGCGGGCCGCGTCGAGGATGTATTCCGGCCCGATCGCGTACCCGATGCGAAGGCCAGCCAGGCCATACGCCTTGGAGAACGTGCGAAGCACAACGAGGTTGGCGTAACGACCCGTCAGGTCACGACCATTTACCGCGCTCTCCTCCGTCACGAATTCGATGTACGCCTCGTCGAGGATGACCAGGATCTCCGCCGGCACGACACGCATGAACGCTGCGAATTCGGCGGCCGTGACGATGGTGCCGGTCGGATTGTTCGGGCTACAGACGATGATGACGCGAGTGCGATCGGTAATTGCGGCCGCCATCGCGGGAAGGTCGTGCCGGTCATCCGCGGTCGTTGGCACCAGGATGCTGGTGGCGCCGGCCACCGCAACGAGCCCCGGGTACGCCTCGAATGAGCGCCAGGCGTAGATGACCTCGTCGCCGACACCGGCCGCGGCTTGAATGAGCTGCGCCAGGATCGACACCGACCCCGCTCCCAGATGAACCTGTCCGCTCTGCACGTCGAACCGCTCGGCGAGACGAGATCGAAGCTCGAGACCGGCCGCATTCGGATACCGGTTGACGCCCGAGCAGGCCGCGATGGCATCGAGAACCGCCGGAATCGGATCGAACGGGTTTTCGTTCGACGACAGCTTGAACGCGTCATCGGCGGCGGGTTTGCCCTGCCGGTAGGCGGCGAGCGCCACGATCTCGGGTCGCAGTCGTACCACTGGCGGGTTGGGGATGGTCACTGTGCAAGCCTAAGGGGGAGCCGGATGACCCCGGCCGAGACCCCTCGGCCGCTGGTGCACCGCGGCCGATTGCGGCCGCCCCCGATTGCACCCGTGCCCCCCGAACGGGCATAGTTGTCGCATGACGAGATTTCTGGTGCGCCTGCTCATCAACGCCGTTGCCCTCTGGCTGACGACTCTCATCGTTGCCGGAGTCAAGGTCGTACCGTTCCAGCCACAGGACACGCTGGCCTGGGTGCTGACCTACCTGCTGGTGGCGCTGATCTTCGGCATCGTCAACGGTGTCATCGGCAACTTCATCCGCATCGTCGCCTTCCCGCTCTATATCCTGACCCTCGGGCTCATCGCTCTCGTCGTCAACTCCCTGCTGCTGCTGCTCGTGAGCGGGATCTCGACCCTGATCGGGTTCGGGCTCGTCGTCGATGGCTTCTGGTGGGGCGTGCTCGGCGCGCTGGTGCTGGCCCTCCTGAGCTGGCTGATCGGCATCCTGCTTCGCCCGATCGTCGGGCGCAATCGTCGGTAGTTGACCTCATCGCGGGCAACTGACCCGCTCGGCCCGGTACAACATCGACTCCACCGCTGTGGCCCCGTCACCGAAAGCGTCGAAGCCCGCAAGCGAGTCGACGAGCCGCCGTTCGCCCGACCTGTCGGCAATGGCTGCGGTCTGGCGATAGGAGTCGAGCTGGTGGGCGGGGAGAGCGATGTTCGTGTCGACCGGTGTGCCCTCGAGCAGCTCTCGCCGCACCAGCACCGGGTCGGCAGTCGCCCAGGTTCCGCCGACCGCTGGCACTATATCGTCGGTGTGTTCGATTGCCACCCACGGAATGCTTGCCGGCACAGCAACCTGCGCCGCTGGCGCGCCGAGCGTGTAGAGGCCGCGGCTGTCGAACTCTCCGGAGGCGGCGAGCTGCGCCGCCATGAGGCCGCCCTGCGAGTATCCGCTGAACATCACCGGGGAGGTCGCCGTAACGCCCGCGTCCGCCATGGCCTGCCGAACCGCGCGGTAGGAGCCGGACTCGTTGCCGGCGATAGCGTTAACGTTGCTCGTCATGTCCCACGGATCCGTTCCGGGCTTGAGCGAGAAGTCGCGCGTTCCCCCGATGTACACCTCGAACCGGTCGGGCTCCCCCGCCCGCTCGTACCGGTCGATTCTTATCTGGGCGGCGCCCTCCGGAATGCGGTCCGCGCGATCGCGGAAGCTGATGGGTCGCACTGCCGCGACCGGCGCACCCTGCCTGGTCACCGAGACCGGCGTCTCGGTGAGGGCGCCGGACGGTCGGAGGAGCCCGACGATCGCGCCTGACGAGGTCGCGAGCCCGACTACACCCAGCCCTTCGTCACCGAGCAGGCGGACGAGATCGGGCGGCAGGCGCATGATGCCGCCGCCCACATCATCGGCGCTCATGATGGTGAGACGCACGAGTTGCACGACCCGCGGGTCGCTGAGTGCGCTGCTGTTGTTGCGCAACCACTGGGGCATGGCCCGCGCGAGCGCCGAGCGGGTTGCGGGCGGAAGAACGGCGATCCCGGTCGCCACCCCGACGCCCAACCCGAGCGCAACCGGGAGTAGCGCGAAGACGATCGAGGGAAGGAAGAGCCCGAACACCGCGCCGAAGCGGGCGGCGACATCCTGGCTGAGCCGCTGGAGGGAGCGTTCGGTGATCCCGTAAGCCTCCGCCGATGCGACAAGCGCGAAGTGCAGCCGGTCTGCGGATGGCAGTGCGCGCGCAATGAGCAGCGCAGCGTCATCCAGCGCCCGCTCGGCGGATATCGAGCTGATCGGCGCGTCGACGCTCTGTAATCGAGCCCGCGAGACGAGCCCACCGATGGTGGCGAGCTGGCCGAGACACTCGGAGAGCATCCCGTGCAGGCGGGCCAGGCGATCGGCACTGTCGAAGAGCTCGGCTGTCGCGACCGCGCTCGAACCACCGCCGCCGATCACGATGTCATCCGACATGGTCGCCCATCGTGGCGATGGCCCGGCGGGTGTCCTCGATCGCATCGTCGACGCGCAGTGCCGCGGAGGCGAGCTCCTGTGCGAGGGACTCGAGCGCCGCGAGGTAGAACCGGTTGGCGTGGCCTCTCCACACCTGGTCGCCGCGGGCGTGGGGAAGCACGGCGCGCGCCTGGGAGAGGGTGTGCGCGAGCGACTCGAGGCCACCCAGTTGATGCCGCAGCGCCGCCGCAACGTCGCCCCCTCCGGGGAGTGCCAGGACTTTCTGGAACACGATCCTTCGCCTTTCTTCCTCGCCCATGATGACTGTGCGCCAACGATGCCCGGGCTGTGCCACCGATGTCGCCGGATTCGCCGGTAGCCGATTGCCCGGTGCAGGAGAGGATGAGGGCGACGCGCA
>JAYTEZ010000078.1:0-5321 GCA_043734805.1 Microbacteriaceae bacterium | reverse complement strand
TCGTGCTCCGGGAGGCAGACGGTCTCCGGCTCTTCCAGGCCGTGCACGATGAGCAGGATGCGGTTGAACTCCTCGAATTCCGGGGTCGAGGCGGCGAGGTACTGCAGAGTGCGTTCCGTGGGGGAGTCCCAGTCCTCGATCGACATCGAGGCGCCCTCCTTGTTGAACCAGTCCAGTTGCGACGCCGACGGCACGGTCTCGCCGAGCACGCCGAAACGCACCGGACGAAGCGCGGGGTTCGCGCGGCGAAGACGCAGCAGCTTCTGCGAAATGAGCAGCAGGCCGTCCTGCCAGTCCTCACGTTCCCAGGGCAGCCAGGTCAACTCGCTGTCGTGGCAGTAGGCGTTGTTGTTTCCGCGCTGACTGCGTCCGAACTCGTCACCCGCTGTGATCATCGGCAAGCCCGCCGAGAGCAGAAGGGTTCCGAGCAGGTTGCGGATCGCCTTCTCCCGCGCGGTGAGGATCGCCGCATCGTGTGTCGGGCCCTCGACCCCGTAATTGAAGGAGTGATTGCTGTCGGTGCCATCGCGATTGTTCTCGCCGTTGCCCAGGTTGCGCTTCTGGTTGTAGGCGGTGAGATCGGCGAGGGTGAAGCCGTCATGCGCCGTCACGAAGTTGACGGATGCCAGCGGCCCGCGTTCCGGGGAGAACACCCCGGCCGATCCCGAGAGCTTGGCCGCCAACTGCCCGATGCCGATCGGGGCCACCCCGTTGGCGCGCGCAGCGCCGATGTCGGTGAGCCAGAAGTTGCGCACCCGGTCGCGGTAATCGTCGTTCCACTCCGACCAGCCGTCGGCAAAGTTGCCGACCTGCCAACCGCCCGCACCGACATCCCAGGGCTCGGCGATCATCTTCACACCGACGAGTTCGGGGTCGCTCACGATCGCCTTCAGTAGCGGGTGATTGGGGTCGAAGTCCATCCCGTCGTCGCGCCCGAGCGTCGCGGCGAGGTCGAAACGGAAGCCGTCGACCTGCACCTCATTCGCCCAGTAGCGCAAGCTATCGAGCACGAGCCGCTGGGGCACTGGGTGTGCGAAATTGACCGTGTTTCCGCATCCGGTGACGTCGATGTACTTGCCTGCGGCATCCTGCCGGTAGTAGGACGCGTTGTCGAGGCCGCGCAACGAGGTGGTCGGGCCGTCTTCGCCCTCCTCGGCGGTGTGGTTGTACACAACGTCGAGGATCACCTCGAGCCCGGCCTCGTGCAGCAGCTTGACCATGCCCTTGAATTCGCGGAGCACCGCTCCCGTGCCACCGAACTGGGCCGCGCGCGAAGCATAGGCGGCATGCGGCGTGAAAAAGTTAAGGGTGTTGTAGCCCCAGTAGTTGCTGAGCCCCTGCTTGGTGAGGCGCTGTTCGCTCACGAACTGGTGCACGGGCAACAGCTGGACGGTCGTCACGCCGAGGTCTTTGAGGTAGTTGATCGCCGTGTCGTGGGCGAGGCCGGCGTAGGTGCCGCGCAACTCCTCTGGCACAGCGGGGTTGAGCTTGGAGATTCCCTTCGCGTGCGCCTCGTAGAGCACGGTGTGGTCGAGCGGCACATTCGGTTTCGTGGCTCCCGCCCAGTCGAAGGCGTCATCCTGCACATACGACCGCCAGTCGCCGGATGCCGTGCGAGCGAGCCCGCGAGAGTACGGGTCGATGAGGTGGAGAGTCGGGTCGAATCGGTGGGTCGGCGCGGTCGGCCCGGTCGCCCGCAGTGAGTAGCGGCTGCCAGCGATTAGGTTCGGTGACGCGCCCGACCAGACGTCTGCGGCATCCTTCGTCAATGGAATGCTCTCAGCCACCCAGTTCGGATCTTTGTCACCAAAGATGCAGAGCTCGATCGCCGTGGCGCTGCCCGACCAGACACGCAACTCGCCGCCGGTGGGAGCGACGCGAACGCCGAGGTCGCGGAGTGAATCGGTCTCAGACATGCAATCTAGAGTAATGACTGCGCGAGTCGCGCTTGTACACGCACCATGGAGCCCAATGCCCGTTTACCTCGATCATGCGGCCACGACGCCGATGCTTCCGGCGGCGCTCGAAGCGTACACGTCGGCACTCGGAATCGTCGGCAACCCGTCCTCGATCCACAGCCAGGGCCAGCATGCCAAGCGGATGCTGGAGGAGGCCCGTGAGCGCGTCGCGGCCTCGTTGGGCTGCGATCCGATCGAGGTTGTCTTCACGTCCGGCGGCACGGAGTCGGTGAATCTCGCGGTGAAGGGGTTGTATTGGGCGAGGAATGCTCCCGGCAATCGTGACCCGGCGTCGCGCGATCGCGATGCGATCGCCACGGCTGCAGCGCGCCCGCGCATCCTCGTTCCACGCGGCGAGCATCACGCCACCATCGATAGCGTCGAGTGGCTCGAGCGTTACGAGGGCGCCATCATCGAATGGCTGCCGCTCGATTCGGTCGGTCGCGTCTCGCTTTCAGCGGTTGCCGACGCGCTCGAGACCCACAATGACATCGCTCTCGTCACGATGCTCTGGGCGAACAACGAGGTCGGAACGATCCAGCCCGTTTCTTCGGTAGTCGAGCTGGCGACCCGCTTCGGCGTACCCGTGCACGCGGATGCCGTCTCGGCCTATCGACACCTGCCCATTGATTTCGCCTCGACCGGCCTTGCCGCGCTCTCCGTCTCTGCGCACAAGATCGGCGGACCGCTCGGTATCGGCGCGCTTGTGCTGTCCCGCGGCGCGACGGTTGTCCCGCTCATTCACGGGGGCGGGCAGCAGCGCGACGTGCGGTCGGGAACCCAGGATGCGCCGGCCGCCACCGCGTTCGGGGTCGCGGCCAGGCATCCGGCTGCGTCCCTGATGGTGTTGCGTGATCGCGTCATCGACGGGGTGCGCGCGGCGGTACCGACGGCGGTGCTGCGCGGCGATCCGGTCGACCGGCTGCACAACAATGCGCACTTCACGTTTCCAGGTTGTGAGGGGGACTCGTTGCTGTTCCTGCTGGATAGCGCCGGCGTCTCGGTCAGCACCGGTTCGGCCTGTCAGGCCGGCATTCCGGAGGCCTCGCATGTGTTGCTCGCGATGGGACTGAGCGATGCCGAGGCTCGAGGTGCGCTGCGGATTACTGTCGGGCACACGACGACCGCAGCGGACATCGACGCGTTTCTCGCCGCACTTCCGGCAGCTTTCGAGCGCGCAAGCCGTGCCGGTTTCGCCGACCGCGAGGTGGGCAACGGTGCGTAAACGATTGATCGTTCTGGCCACCACCGCTCTGGCCGTAACCACCGTGTTGACCCTCGGCGGATGCACGTCTGCGTCGGTCACGCTGCCCTCGCCATTGCCGTCCTCGTCATCATTCGGCTCACCCTCCGGCTCGCCGTCCCCGTCGGCCAGCATTTCGGCTGACGCTGCCCTTCGACCGGTGATTCCGAGTGTTTTCACCGCCGATGCCGCAGAGAAAGAGACGGTTCGCCTCGCGGACGCGATCGATTCGCTGCTGCCGGTGTCGATCGTCATCCACGTCGACAACAACGCAAGGCTGGTCGCGGCGACAGGCAAATCGGGCAGCTACTTCGGGGTGCTCCGGCACGTCACGCTCAGTCCAACAGTGGACCCGGTTCTGGTGGCGAAGGCGGTTGCGAAAAAACTCGTTGCCTCCGGATGGTCGCAGCTGCAGGCATCCGATAATTCTGGCGTGCACCTGATCACCCTCTCCAGCGGGGCGCTTGCGCGCACATCGTGGTTCGTCATCGTGAGTGGGGATCCCAGAACTGTCGGGCAATCCGTGCTGTCCGTGCAGCTCGCAAGCCCCGATCTCCCGTAGTCTCGCGCCCTGGACCGGCGGGGCGCACTCACCATCCGCACGCGCCATGCGCACGGGACATGCGCAAGCGCGATCCGCACGCGCCATCCGCACTCGCACCGCTCCCTCGTGCGAACCTTCCTGCGCGCGTCGAAGCCCACCACCGCTCACCTGCCACGCGACGAAAACGCAGGATATCCGGTCGCTTGCGTACGTATTTCCCGTGTTTCACACACAATTTTGGTGAATCTCCTGCGTTTTAGGGCGCGCGGCCGGACGGCCGGCAGGACGGCCGATTCGGGACGGTCGCGGCAGGGCCGTCGATGAGGCACCGTCGAGAAGACGCTCACCGACATCCCATAGTCGCGCGCGCTTCGCGCGCCCCAGCTTCCCCCGATCCGCTTTCCGTCCCGAACTTCATGCAAGGAGAGCGGATGATCGGCGAGTCGTGCTTGACAGCCCGGCGCGTCATCCGATCGGCATGAATTTCGGAAGAGAAATTGCCTCCGATTCGCCGCGCTTAGACTTAACCCATGAAGGTTTTGGCGGCGATGAGCGGTGGCGTCGACTCCGCAGTGGCGGCCGCCCGCGCTGTCGAGGCGGGCCACGACGTGGTCGGCGTGCACCTCGCGCTCAGCCGCATGCCGGGCACTTTGCGCACGGGGAGCCGCGGGTGCTGCACCGTCGAAGATTCGATGGACGCGCAGCGCGCGGCCAATATCATCGGCATCCCCTACTACGTCTGGGACTTCTCCGAGCGCTTCAAGCTCGATGTGGTTGACGATTTCATCGCCGAATATTCGGCGGGCCGCACTCCCAATCCGTGCATGCGCTGCAACGAGCGCATCAAGTTCGCGGCCCTTCTCGAGAAGGCTCTCGACCTCGGGTTCGACGCCGTGGCAACCGGTCACTACGCGACGATCCGCACCGACGCCGACGGCAACCCCGAACTTCATCGTGCAGCGGCCTGGGCGAAAGACCAGTCGTACGTGCTTGGCGTGCTCACCAGCAATCAGCTCGCACACAGCATGTTCCCGCTCGGTGCTACCCCCTCCAAAGCCGAGGTGCGCGTTGAAGCGGCAGCTCGCGGTTTCAGCGTTGCGAACAAGCCGGACTCGCACGACATCTGCTTCATTCCGGATGGCGACACTCGCGGCTGGCTGGCGGATCGCGTCGGCGCCGAACCGGGTGTCATCCTCGAGCGCGACGGCTCGGTCGTCGGTAGTCACGCGGGAGCTGCCGCCTTCACCGTCGGGCAGCGCAAGGGACTGAACCTCGGCGTTCCTTCACCGGACGGGCGGCCGCGTTTCGTGTTGGAGGTGCGCCCCGGCAGCAACACCGTCGTCGTCGGGCCGAAGGAGGCCCTCGATCTCGCCGAAATCGCCGGCTCCACGTTCAGCTGGGCAGGGTTGCCGCCTGCCGATCCGTTCATTCCGTTCGACTGCGATGTACAGATCCGCGCGCACTCCGATCCGGTGCCCGCGGTTGCCGTGCTGCGCAACGGAGAGCTCGTGATCAGGCCGAACATCCCGCTCAACGGCGTCTCGCCAGGCCAGACGGCCGTCGTCTACATCGGCAC
>JAYTEZ010000077.1:0-3035 GCA_043734805.1 Microbacteriaceae bacterium | reverse complement strand
CCCTCCGCACGTCCGTCAACCGGCTCATCGACCTCATGTCGAAGGCTGCGACCACCGCCGACCTGATCAGCATCGAGACCGCCCTCTCCGAGCGCCAGGCGAATCTCGAGGGCCTCGAATCGCAGAAGCGTTTCCTCGATGACCAGGTCGACCTCTCGACCATCATCCTCACCCTCGACTCGCCCGCGACAGCGGCCAGGACCGTTCCGAACAATTTCCTCTCCGGTCTCGTCGCCGGGTGGAACGCCTTCGTTGCTTTTCTCGCCGGGATTCTCGTGGTGATCGGTGTACTACTGCCCTGGCTGATCTTCGTTGGACTCATCACGCTTGTGGTGATCCTGACCATCCGACGGAGCCTGAGACGCCGCGCTCGCGCCCTGGTCCCGGCCGAGCGCGAACCGGTCAAGCCCGCCGAAGCGAAGCCCGACTCGACGAGCGAACCCGTCGGGCGTTGAGACGACTCGCACCTTGCTGACGACAAGGAGACTCCGAGAACAGAAAATGCTGCTGAATTAGCTGCTTTACATCAAGCAACTATGTAGCGGCGGGACTGTTCGCTCGGACTTTTCGCTCGAGTTGGGAGCGTCGCTACGACGAGCCGCTCCACGCCGCCGGCACGATCGTCCAAATGACGTCGGCCGACGCATCGCCGACGTTCGACCACGAATGGGGTTCGCGGCCGGGGAATGTCATGGTGTCGCCCGTCCGGAGAACAACGTTGCCGTGCGGGAATCGCACCTCAAGCTCGCCGCTCACCACATGCAGCACCTCGACGTCGCAATTGATGGTGTACAGATCGTCCCCGCCACTCGAGCCGGGCGCCAGAACCGACCTCAGGAGCTGCACGCGAGACTCGTTGCGGGGGGTCAGTAGGCGCTCGACCGCGAGAAATCCTCCCATATTGATGAAGGGCGCGTCATCGAGGGCGATCACCTCGTTTTCAGGCGGCTCGAAGAGTGAACCGACCGGGAGCGAGAGCACCTGACAGATCGTGAGGAGCGTCGCGACGCTCGGCGACGTCTCGTCGCGCTCGATCCGGCTAATGAATCCCTTGGTCAACCCCGTCGCCTCCGCGACCTGAGCCAGAGTAAGCCCCTGTCCGCGCCGAGTGCCGCGGATTCTGGCCCCGATGAGCAGCGGCGTCTGGGACGGCGTCGGATGTAGAGGTTTCATTGCCTGGGCTCCGCTCGTATCCCCCTGGATTGACAGCACGCGGCGGACACCTCATTATATTGCTGGGCGCAGTTGTGTCATATGCGTAATTAGTTGCGTATTTGTATCCTGATCGACCGTCGATCAACGACCGAAAGAAAGATCACCGTGACATCATCGTCCGACTCCCTGGTGCCAACGGATTCGAGCGTCGTTCCGCGGTTTGCCGGCATCGCGACTTTTGCGCTGCTCCCCCGTCTCGACCAGGTCGAGCACGCCGATATCGCCGTTGTTGGCATCCCGTTCGATGGGGGCGTGAGCTATCGCCCCGGCGCTCGATTCGGTCCCGCTCACGTCCGCGAAGCCTCACGACTTCTTCGTCCATACAATCCCGCCCAGGATATCGAGCCCTTCGCCACACAGCAGGTCGTCGACGCGGGGGACATTGCCGCCAACCCGTTCAGCATCACCGAGGCGATCGATCAAATCGAGGCGGGCGCGCGCGCACTGAGCACCAACGAGACCCGGCTCGTCGCGATCGGCGGTGACCATACGATCGCCCTTCCGCTCCTTCGGAACGTCGCGGCCATTCACGGGCCCGTCGCCGTCGTTCACTTCGATGCACATCTGGACACGTAGGACACCTACTTCGGTGCACCCTACACTCACGGAACACCGTTCCGACGGGCTTCCGAAGAAGGTCTCATCGATCAGACCGCCAGCGTTCACGTCGGAATCCGAGGTCCGTTGTACGGCCGTCAGGATCTGCGCGATGATGAGCGACGCGGATTCGCGGTAGTGAGTTCCCAGGAACTCGAAGACGAAGGTCTCGCCCGGGCCATCGCGCGGGTGCTCAAACCAATCGGTCAGAAGCCGGTGTGCATCAGCGTCGACATCGACGTGCTCGACCCTGCGCACGCCCCGGGCACAGGCACGCCCGAAGCTGGCGGTCTGACCAGTCGGGAATTGCTCATCATCATCCGAGCGCTGTCCGTTGCCAATATTGTCGGCGCCGACCTCGTCGAGGTGTCCCCCGCCTACGATCACGCCCAGTTGACGGCGATCGCCGCATCACACGTGACCTACGAACTCATTTCGTCGATGGCACCTCGCCCTGGCTGAAGTTGGCGTACCCGGCTGGCGACCAAGAACTCCTACCGAGCGCGCAGCGGATCAATCCAGCCCGGAGAGGTGTTCGTGGATGCAGAGCCAGACGCCGTCGCGCTCTTCCATGATTATCGATTCGCGTTCCTGCTGGATTTCGAGAACACCATTGACTCTCAGGACGGTCTCGACATCATGACTGAAGACGGCAATGGTACCGAAAAGCTGGATCCGTCGACCGGTCGATGAGCAACTCTGCACGGAAAATCCGCTCTCGCGCTCCCACTCCGCCCACAGTTTCTCGTATTCGGCTCTGGACTCCAGCCGCGCCGGCGAGGTGTGAAAGACGAAGGTCGCATCCGGAGCGAAACCGGCGAAATACTCATCCCGCCGATGGTGGCCGAAGTCGTCGATTATGGCATCGATCGCGGCAAGCGCCGCTCGCTCGTTATCCTGACTCATCGCTCTGACTCCGTGCGGATGTTCGCCGGGTCAGGATGAGACATGAGCTGCTCGCTTGGCTGCGGCCCTGGCGGCTGCCGACCTGGAGTCCGACACAATATCGGTCGGCGTTCCCTGGCTGACGGGAATCCACCTCGGTCCCCTTGCGCCGAAGACATAGCGAGGCTCGGGGAAGAAGTAGAGCGCGCCCAGATACAGCACCGCGGCTGACCCGACGGCTGCCACGAGACTGAGATCGATTCCTCCGCCGGCGTTGATGAAGGGACCAGCGATGACCGGTGGGTAGTTGGCGAACAGAAGTCCGATGATCGCCGAGA
>JAYTEZ010000076.1:0-5812 GCA_043734805.1 Microbacteriaceae bacterium | reverse complement strand
GGAAGTAGCCGAAGAACCGCAGGGTCGGCGCCACGGGTAGAACTGTTGCCGAGGAGCTCAGCGACCTGGGAAGCGAGGGCGGCGAGCATTCCGGCTTCTCTGGGGTCGAACACCGCGACAATCTGGTGTCGGGATCGCCGGAACCCCCTCATTCTTCGGCCTTGCCGAGGGTCGCCCAAAGGCCGAAGTCGTGCATCGCCTCGACGTGGCGCTCCATCTCTTCGCGGCCACCGGTCGCGACTACCGTGCGTCCATTGTGGTGTACCTGCAGCATCCGCTTCTCGGCTTCGGCTTTCGAGAAGCCGAAGTAGCTGCGGAAGACGTAACTGACATAGGTCATGAGGTTTACCGGGTCGTTCCACACGATTGTGACCCATGGCGAATCGAGCAGAGTCGATTCGACCACCTCTGGTCGCTCGAGAATCTGTGGCACTGTCCCAGCCTCACACGGTCGTACACAACACGAAAGGCCCCGCGCGAAGCGAGGCCTTTCGTATGAGCCGCCTGAGCGACATTATTTCCATCACAACTGGGGTGACCGACGGGGCTCGAACCCGCGACATCCGGCTCCACAAGCCAGCGCTCTACCAACTGAGCTACGACCACCATGCGCGCCGACCACGATAGTTCATGACCGACACAACTCGACAATCTTATTACAACCGCAGCGAGCTTATGACAGGTGTAGCAGAAACTTCTCGACGACGGATGCGGAGATTGCCTGCACGTCATCGGTGGTCGGCCCCGGCTCCGGCACGAAGGCAGCCTGGCGGTAGTAGTCGAGTTCGCGGATCGATTCGAGGATGTCCGCCAGAGCCCGGTGCCCGCCGTTCTTGGCCGGGGCGTTGAAATACACCCGTGGGAACCAGCGGCGGGAGAGCTCTTTGATCGAGGAGACGTCCACGTTGCGGTAGTGCAGGTGCTTGTCGACCCGCGGCATGTACTTCGCGAGGAATGTGCGGTCGGTGCCGATGGTGTTGCCAGCGAGCGGGGCGTGCTGCTCGTTCGGAACGAATTTGAGGATGTACTCGATCACGGCGAATTCGGCATCGGCCAAGCTCACACCATCCGGGATCGCCTCGATCAGACCGGATTTCGTGTGCATGTCCCGAACGAAATCGTTCATGCTGTCGAAAGCGGTCTGGTCTGGCTTGATCACGATATCGAACCCGGGGTCGACCAGGTTGAGATCGAAGTCCGTGATCACGACTGCGACCTCGACGAGCTCGTCGAAGGCAACGTCGAGTCCCGTCATTTCGCAGTCGATCCAGACGAGTCGGTCGGCGCTAGAAGGCATTCGTTAACTCTACCGGCGCGCGGTGTCCGGGCTCTGCGATCGCATCACTCGTCGGAGCGTGGTAGTAATTGAGGATGACTGACGCAGAACCGACACTCGCCCACGGCGACGAATACATCGTGATCTACCAGGGCGGACCCAACGACGGGCAGGTCGACCGCCGCATCAGCACCGATGGAGGCTTCGACGCCGAAATCACAGTGCTCACCGCCGTCGACGGCAAAGAAACGCTCCTCGACTACAACCAGGTGAGTTTCACCGAGGTGGGCGACCAGTATCACGTCACCTACATCTTCGATCCCACAGACAGTGAGCCGATCGAAGCCCCGGAGGACCGTGGTGGCCGCCAGTAGGGAATCCTCGACGGTATCCCGCCGTCGTGTCTGACGTGCAGCTTCTTTTCTTCGTCTCGGCGTTCTGCGACCCGTGCATCCAGACGCGGGCCGTGCTCGATCAGGCCTCACAGCTGGTTCCCACGCTAAAAATCGCCGAGCTCGACGTTGCTGGGAATAGTGACGAAGCAGAGCGGGCAGGCATCCGCACGACCCCCACGGTGGTCGTGCTGGACGCAGGCGGATCCGAGGTTTTTCGAGCCGAGGGCGTTCCGACGCTCAACCAGGTGCTCGTTGCGCTCTCGAAAGCCTTCTAGGTTGCCCTGCGGTATCGTTGAAACGCTTCCCCGCCTCCGTAGCTCAGGGGATAGAGCAGGAGCCTTCTAATCTCTTGGTCGCAGGTTCGAATCCTGCCGGGGGCACCTTCTGTGCAGGATCAGGTCTGCCGGACGCGCGCCGGGAATCAGGCGCGCGACTCGTCATCATGGTGGTGCGAACCCTCGTCGCGGCGATGATTGTCATCGTGCTCGTGCTCGTGCTCGTGCCCCTCGTGCTCGCTGTGCTGGTGCTCGTCATGCCCGGCCTGCGTCTCATCGCTGTCACCCCGTTGAGGATCGACCTCCTGGCTTTCCGAATTGTCAGAGCGGGCGGAGAAGACTGAGGCCTCCCCGACGTCGCGGGGGCTCTCGAGCTCGGGCTCGACGAGTGCGGGGATTTCTTCGGCGGGAGTGCTGACCGACCTGGTCGCGAATGCGCTCAGTATCGGCGCCCTGAATGTTGGCATCGCAGTGTCGAGAGGATGGCTCTCCGGCTGGGATAGCGCCGATGTCTCAGGCGCCGATGTCTCAGGCGCCGATGTCGCGACAGCTGGGGTCGCGATGGACGGTGTCGAAACCGAGGTGGCCACGATCTCCGGTTCAACGACGTCGGGCGCCAACACTACGGGCACGGGGACGACGAGTTCCGGAACCACAAGTGGCGGCGGCGCGGCCGGCCTTGTGAACGGCGACTTGGTGACCGTTTCGACAGGCACGGAATCCGTCACCTGCTGGGCCGCCCACGCCTGTTGCTGGTGCACGACTTCCTGATCGCTCAGCGAGGAATCGTAGGCCCAGGAGTCGAGGTCGTTCTTAAAGAGTTTCTTTGCTCGTCCCGGTCGTCCCTGCCAATCGATCAGCCGATCGCGAAAAACGATGAGTGACTGCTCTGCCTGGAAGCTGAACGAAACGGCGTTCTTCTTCATCCCGATGATCTCGTGGCTCGCCCAGTCTGCGGCGAGGGCCGTCCCGGGAACAGGAAGCAGACGAAGGCGGATGTCCGCGTCACCGATGAGGTGGTCGATGTGCTGCTGCTCAGGGGCCGAGATCGTGTTCCACACGGCGGCCTTGCGGGCGGCGCTGATCAGAGCTGTAACCGCGGATGCCCTGATCTCACGGTCGCTCAGCTCGATGACCCTCCTCACGGAGCCGCGGCCTATCGCGCCGCCGATGATGCCGGCAACGAGTATGGCCAGAAACGGGATGACCGCGGTCGAAATGACGCGCCATCCGTCGTTGGAATTGAGCCAGTCAACAAAGTTATTCCACCATTCCATGCCCGAACTTTAACCCGGCTGGTGGAACCAGCGAGTGAGCCGGTGTGGCGAGTCTCAACTCAGCAGGCGAAAACGTGCGACCGCTCAGTGATGACCGAAACAGTCAATTGCGTCGTCCATGCCCCAGAATTCGCCCATCACGATGAATCGGCGCTGGCGAACGATGAACCTCTTGGCTCGGTAACGAAGCCCGGCTCGAACGCGAAACTGCTCGATGTAGCCGAGGACCTCGCCGCTCGGACGGGTGATCCGCCACAGCTCGTCATGAAGCTGGACCAGGGCGATGCCGGGGCGAACGAAAGGAAGATCCCCCACAAAAGCGAGCGTTGTCATGCGGTTTTCCTCGGCTTGTTGCTGTTGGGGCCGCCGGCCGGCCCGGCTGTCATTGTCAGAATCAGGCTATGAGCGACCACCGACATCCGCCGATCCCTGCCCAGGCGAAAGGCCCCGGGTGAGCGGGCTCAGGTGATCGATGTCGAGGAGCCCATGAGCGCGAGGTCGGCATCGACACTCTTTTGCGCTCGAGCCGTCTGGGCGAGGATTATGCCGACGAGTACGACGGCGGCGCCAACCAGCTGCACGGCGTTAAGGCTTTCGCCAAGCCAGAGCCAGGCAAACAGGAACGCGAAGATCACCTCGGAGGTCGCCACGATTCCGGCCGCCGTCGCCGTGAGGTGCTTGAGCGCGAGCAGCGAGAGGAAGAACGGTGCGAACGATCCGAGCAGCATGTTCCACAGAAGAGGGATCCAGAGCGGGACGATCACGGCGGCCAGGTTGCCGCCGAGCGAAACCGGGCCGCCGAATATCGCTGGGTCGATATTCCACCAGCCGCTGAAGAGCAGCCAGAACGCGGAGGCGAAGCCCATGGTCCAGAACGCGACGGCCATGGGGGATGTCTTGCCGACCTCCCGCTCGCCGACCACAAAATAAATGGTGAGCGACACCGCCGCAGCACAGGCCATGAGAACGCCGAACGGATCGAGCTCGCTCGCCCAGATCTGGGCCACGGTCGCCATCCCCATGAGCACGAACGCAATGGCGATCCACAGTCGCGCCTTGACCTTCTCCTTGAACACGAGGAATGCAACGAGCGCGACCAGCAACACGGCCAGGTACTCGATCAGCAGCGTTATGCCGACCGGTAGCAGACTCAGGGCGACGGCGTAGGTGTATTGAAGCAGCGCTACCCCGGCAATGCCGAGCATGGCGAGGATGGCCAGCTGGCGCCCCGACACACGAAATGCCGTGCGGTTGGCGACGACCAGTACCGCGCCAGCAATCACCGTCGTGCTGAGCACCCGGAACAGGGTCAGCTGCGCCGGCTGGAGCCCTGCCTCGACCAGCACCTTCGTGACACTGCCGTTTGCCCCGAAGAGCACCGATGCCAGCAGGGCGTAGACGTAGCCCAACGGTTAGCGCGAACCGGTGCCGTGCACAGCGTACCGCTCGATCGCCGCGATCTCATCCTGGCTGAGGGCCGGACCCTCGAGTGAGCCAACGTTGTTCTCGACCTGCGCGACGCTGCTCGCACCGATGAGAGCCGAGGTGACCTGTGGATGACGCAGCACCCAGGTGAGCGCGAGCTGGGCGAGGCTCTGGCCACGCCCCTTCGCAATCTCGTTGAGAGCTTTCGCGCGCTCGAGGTAGGTGTCATCGATGTTATCTGCGGTCATCCAGCGGCCCTCAGCCGCGCGCGAATCTGCCGGTACACCCGTGAGGTAGCGGTCGGTCAGGAGCCCCTGGGCGAGCGGTGAGAACACGATGCTGCCCATCCCCATCTCATCGAGAACCGGGAAAAGGCCATCCTCGATGTGCCGGTCGAACATGTTGTAGCGGGGTTGATGGATGAGCAGCGGGATCCCGTGCTCGGCCAGCGACTTATGCGCCTCGCGGGTCTGTTCCGGGTTGTAGTTCGAGATGCCGACGTACAGGGCACGGCCCGAGGTCACAGCCGTGGCGAGCGCCCCCATGGTCTCCTCGATCGGGGTCTCCGGGTCTGGGCGATGGGAGTAGAAGATGTCGACATAGTCGAGCCCCGTCCGTCCGAGGCTTGCATCGAGGGACGACAGCAGGTACTTGCGCGAACCCCACTCACCGTATGGTCCGTCCCACATGTCGTAGCCGGCCTTGGTCGAAACGATGAGCTCGTCGCGGAACGGGCGGAAGTCATCCGCAAAAATCTTCCCAAAGTTCGTCTCGGCGGATCCCGCTGGCGGACCGTAGTTGTTGGCGAGGTCGAAATGTGTGACACCGAGGTCGAATGCGCGGCGCAGAATCGACCGCTGGGTGTCTATTGGGCGGTCGAAACCGAAGTTGTTCCAGAGTCCGAGGGAAACACGGGGAAGCATGAGTCCACTGTGTCCGACCCGCTTGTATTCGATGGACCTATAGCGATCGGCGGCAGCAGCATAGGACATGGGCCAAGCCTAAGGCCGGGCTGCGACGGGGAATGGCCGGCGGGCACCCGTTGTTTTTCACATCGATAGTCCAGCTACCACTCCCCAGCAGAAAGTAGGCTTTCAGCATGCAAACATTCGTTCTCGCCGGTGGTTGTTTCTGGTGTCTTGATGCTGTCTATCGCACCCTGAG
>JAYTEZ010000075.1:0-1599 GCA_043734805.1 Microbacteriaceae bacterium | reverse complement strand
GCAGTTGCTGAAAATCAACACCCAGACGCTCCGCCATGGGCTGCATCGATTTACGTTTCCCATCGAGCATCAACCCGCGCAAATACCGGGACCCTTTGTCGCGTTGATCTGCCCTGGGCAAGGACGCGAACACGTCGTCCACGAATCCTTCAAGCTCGGCCCGCACCGCTGCGATATCGACGTCCTTCACGTCCGGAAATTGACAGAAACGCGCAACGATTAACAGCCGACACGCCGAGATAACAAAGTACTACTAGTGCTCCGTCCCCGTATTGGTTGACAGTTTGGAGTGCGACGCGGCCGCGGGTGACTCTGCTGCGGGCCCCAGAACGGGCGCTCAGGCGAGTAGCTCGCGAACCCGCGGCGCGACCTTGGTTCCCCGAGCCGTGGTTAGATGCCTGGGATTGCAGAGAAACCAACCGCCCTTGGCGCGAGGTTTGCCTTCGGGCCCGGACGGCCGATCAGCGTTCGGCGTTCGTGAGCACCGCGAGGCAGCGTTCCAATCGAGCGGCCCACCAGGCCTCGCGCTCGGCTCCCGCGGTGTGTCGGGCGAGCAGCACCGGGTCTGGCGTGACCCGGCGAACATCGATCGATCCGTTCACCGGCACGAGCGAGTCGGTGGCGACGTCGGCGGCAAGAAGACTGACCGTGGCGAGTCCGCAGTCGTACCCGAGCTCGGGGACCGCCGCAGCGAGATGAGCCCCCATGGAAATACCGATGGATGTTTCGAGGGCGCTAGAAACGACAACGGGCAGTCCAGCCTCCTCCGCGATCGAGAGTGCGCGGCGAATACCCCCGAGCGGCTGTGCCTTGATCACGAGAAGATCGGCGCCGCGCGCCTGTGCGACCTCGAGCGGGTCGCCGGCCCGGCGAACGCTCTCGTCGGCCGCGATCGGCATGCCCATGTACTTCACGCGCTTGCGGATGTCGGCGAGCTCATCCACCGATGCGCACGGCTGTTCGACGTATTCGAGGTCGAAGGGGGCGAGGGCATGGATCGCGTGCTCCGCTTCGTCCACGTTCCAGCTGGCGTTCGCGTCGAGGCGAATGCGACCTTCGGGCCCCAGATAGCCGCGCACCGCGGAAACGCGAGCCGTGTCATCCGCGAGCGACTGGCCGGCCTCGGCGACCTTCACCTTGACGGTTCGGCAGCCGGGGAAGCGGTCGAGGATTTCGGCGACGCGATCCGGGTCGGCGGCCGGCAGGGTCGCGTTCACCCGAATCTGGCTGCGAAAGATGGGCGGCGCTGCACTCCAGCCGAAGTCGATCGCCGCAGCGAGCCAGCTTGCCGCCTCGTCATCGTCGTACTCGAGAAACGGCGAGAATTCGGTCCACCCCTCCGGGCCCTCGAACAGCATGACCTCACGACTCTCGATTCCGCGAAACCGGTAACGAAGCGGCAGTGCGACAACGCGTGCGGTGGCGAGGATGTCGGACAACGTTGGCAGCATGCCCCCAGTCTGTACCAGGCGGCGCGTCCATGCGGGAGCCGGTGCCATATCCTGAACTCATGTCGACCGAGACTCTGCCGACCGAAGCCTGGGACACGGAGCTGAGACCGCGTCGCACGGTGTGGCGGATGGGCGCAGCCAGCTTCGC
>JAYTEZ010000074.1:0-4624 GCA_043734805.1 Microbacteriaceae bacterium | reverse complement strand
GAACCACTTACTCGTACGCATGAGGATTTCTGTGCTACCGCGAGGAGTCGTGAATTGATCGCACTCGCGCGCCGCCTAGTTCCTGGTCCGCGACGCGATGGCTTCGATGAGCTGTGGCACGACCGTGAAGACATCGCCCACGACTCCGAAGTCGGCAATTTCGAAGATCGGCGCGTTGGCGTCCTTGTTTATCGCCACGATCATCTTCGCGGTCTGCATCCCTGCGCGGTGTTGGATCGCGCCGGAGATCCCGAGCGCGACGTAAAGCTGCGGGGATACGGTGATTCCGGTCTGGCCGACCTGCGAGGTTTGCGGAACAAAGCCAGCGTCGACCGCCGCTCGGGAAGCACCGACCGCCGCTCCGAGCGCGTCCGCGAGCTGCTCGACAAGCACGAACTTCTCCTGGGATCCGAGGCCGCGACCGCCAGAAACGACCCGGGTTGCACCGCGCAATTCGGGGCGGGTAGAGACCCGGGTGGTTTCGGTGATGTCGTCGATCACGGCTGAACCATGGTCGTCACCGGGCAGAGTCACCGTCGTCACCGTCGGCGTAGTCCCGGGAACGGGCCCCTCGAACACGCCCTGGCGCACGGTCACGATTGCCGGGCCGCCCTCGATCGCCGACTCGACGGTGTAGGACCCACCGAACACCGATTTGGTCGCGACGAGACTGTCGCCGTCGAGGCGCAGGTCGACGGCATCGATGATGAGTCCGCCGCCGATGCGCACCGCAAGCCGAGCGGCGACATCCCTGCCCTCCGCAGAGTTGACCACGAGTATCGCGGCCGCGCCGAGAACGGATGATGCTGCGGCAAGCGCTTCGATCTGCGGGGATGCAAGCACGGCGCCCACCTGGTCACTTTCGGCCAGATAGACGTGGGCTGCGCCGAGACCCCCGAGCGTGCCGACGATCCCGTCCACGAGCCCGGCGCTCGCGCCTGGTGCGGTGACAACGACCGCCACCGGGGACCCGAGCTTCGCAGCCGCGGCAAGGAGAGAGGGGGTCGAGTCCCTCACTCCACCCGAGGCGGAGAGTTCGATGAGAGCAAGAATATTCGACATGGTCGGTGCTTCCGTTAGATCAAGCGTCCAGCGACCAGGAACTCGGCAAGTTCAATGCCCGCGTTTCCCTCATCGACAATTTTCTTACCGGCGGTGCGCGCGGGGCGCTCCACCGTGGATACGATGACCGTGTGGCCGACACCCGCGGACGAGGTGGCCGGATCCAGGCCAAGGTCTCCGAGGGACAGAACCGTGAACGGTTTCTTCTTCGCCGACATGATTCCTTTGAAGCTGGGGAATCTCGCCTCGGGCAGGCTCTCGGAGATCGAGATAACAGCGGGCAACGAGGCGTGCATCGTCACGGTGCCGATGTCGGTACGGCGCACCGCACTGACCGAGCTTTCCGAGAACTCCACCGAGTCGAGAAAGGTGAGATGAGGAAGGCCGAGCCTCTCCGCGATCATCGCCGGGATCACGCCACCGCTGCCATCGGTCGATTCGTTGCCCCCGACCACGAGGTCGAAGCCGGTGGTCTTCAGTGCGGCGGCAAGCACCGCAGATGTCCATCCGGCGTCAGACCCGGCGAGCTGGTCGTCGAGCACGTGTACCGCGGAATCCGCCCCCATGGTGAGGGCCTTCCGAAGCGCATCGACCGTCGAAACGGGACCCATCGACAGCACGACGACTTCCGTGCCCTTGTTCGCGTCTTTGTAGCTCAGAGCCACCTCAAGCGCCCGCTCGTTGATCTCATCGATGACAGCGTCGCCCGTGCCACGGTCGAGCCAGCCGGTCGATGTGTTGAGTTTCCGGTCGCCGTAGGTGTCGGGTACCTGCTTCACGAGAACAACGATCTTCACGTACTCTCTCCTCCTGTCTCGGGGTCTCGCCTACCTTCCCCCAGAGAGAATACTAGGAACTGCTAGTATTTACTAGGACGTAGTTATATTAGATCCTTGGGGAGCCATCGTGAGAACTTCAGTCATCGTTGCCGGGGCAAGAACACCGATCGGAAAGCTGCTCGGCTCGCTCAAATCCTTCACTGCGCCGCAACTCGGCGGCATCGCGATACGGGCGGCGCTCGAACGAGCGGGGGTGTCGGGCGGCGAGATCGAAGCCGTCATTCTCGGCAATGTCGTGCAGGCCGGTGTCGGCGCAAACCCGGCTCGCCAGGCCGCGCTGGCGGGCGGGATTACGATGTCAGCGCCCGCGGTGACGCTCAACAAGCTGTGCCTCTCCGGTCTTACCGCTATCGCGCAGGCCGACCTCGCCATTCGCGCTGGCCAGGCCACGATCGCTCTCGCCGGAGGAATCGAATCAATGACCAACGCTCCGCATCTTCTCCGCGGCGCGCGCAGTGGGTTCAAGTACGGCTCAGCCGCTCTCGAAGATTCCCTCGACCGTGACGGCCTGATCTGCTCCATCGAGAACAGGATCATGGGCGCTGCGACGGAAAGCCACCAGGCGTCCCTCGGGCTCAGCCGTGCTGAGCAGGACGAGTTCTCCGCCGGCTCTCACCAGAAGGCTGCTGCGGCGATCGCTGCCGGGCGTTTCGTCGAAGAGATCGTTCCGGTGACAATCTCGACCCGCGCAGGCGACATCGTCTTTGACACCGACGAGGGGGTTCGCGTCGGTACCACGGCAGAAACCCTGGCAAAGCTTCGCCCCGCGTTCTCCGTCGACGGTACGATCACGGCCGGCTCGGCCTCCCAGCTCTCGGACGGTGGCGCCGCGCTCGTCGTGATGGATAAGGATGAGGCGATCCGACGAGGGCTCAGCTGGCTCGCCGAAATCGTGAGCTACGGCACGGTTGCCGGCCCCGATGCCTCACTGCTGCACCAGCCCGCGGCTGCTATCGACGAAGCGCTTCGGCGTTCGGGCGGACTCACGGTCGCCGACCTTGATGTCGTCGAGCTGAACGAAGCCTTCGCGAGCGTTGCGATCGTCTCCAGCCGCCAGCTCGGACTCGATCCTGCCAGAGTGAACCCCAATGGCGGAGCGATCGCCCTCGGGCACCCGGTTGGCATGAGTGGGGCCCGCCTTGTGCTGTCGCTCGCGCTCGAACTGAGGCGACGGGGCGGCGGGATCGGAGCAGCAGCTCTCTGTGGCGGCGGCGGGCAGGGCGACGCGCTGATCATTCGGGTTCCCTGAGCCCAGACCCGCCGAATCATCCGGTCCGGGTGAAAGTGGGTATGGAGGTCGACCAGGCCAGACAGCCCGAAGCGCTGCCACCATGCGGGTGCGTCGATATCGGAAAGTGGGGCAACAAAACCTCGCGTTTCGTTCATAACCCAGTGTGCAATGGGCGCTCAGCCCGGGTCTGCTCGACGTCCGACGCCAATGGTGGAGCTCGCTCGGGTTCACTCCTCGTGGTGTGCCGCAGCTGTAGTCAAATTGCCACCGTCTATTCTCAAGACGTAACTTCACCGATGGGAGCCTGACGAAATGGCTGATGAAACGCTCCGCCTGCCGAGCACGACGTTCCAGGCGGTGTTCAACCTTGGGCCCAAACGCGCCGCGGACATCGCGCTCCCGCTGGCTCTCTCGCAACCGGAGCTCTACGCGGAGTGGCACGAGTCGGAGCAGGCAACCTCCCTCTATGTCGAGTTCGAAGACGGCGAGCTGCACCTCGACTGCTCTGAGGCAGGCATCGATCACCATTTTCACGGCCCCGATGCCGATGACGGTGAGAACAGTCCGTGGCCCGCAGCCGACACCGCGACGCTTCTCGAGTGGGCATCAGTTCTTGCGACGGAATTCTTGCAGCTGATGCCCGACCTGTTGGAGGACATTCACGAGGCTGCCTCCTGGCACGACGCGGGCTATCCGCTCTACGTCTGCGTCACCGACCCGGCCCCGCTTGACCTCATCGAAGTCGAGATCGAAGGGGAGATACTCACCCTCCCGTGGCTTGGCTCCGGCTACGTCAGCCACGAGCATCTCGACGGCGACAATCATCCGATCGCTTTGCTCTGGAATCCGGATCACGACGACCCTGACCGCAGGATCGCCCGGGCGTGGCTTGATCCCGCGACCGGTGAGCCGGGCACGGCGGTCGAGCCGGGAATCGACTGGCTGGCGGTGGGGCTGTCGGAGAGCGAAGTGCTCGGCTGGCTCGAAGGCACCTATCTGAACCACCACATTATTCCGGATGCTGAGAGCGCTCTGATGCACGCCGTGCTCGAGCGTATGGGTGGCATCGACTAAGGATCAACCTGGGTTTCGCTGCACAACCGTGCGGCGGCGAAAGTGGTCACCAGCCCTCGACCTGCGCTACCGGCTGAGCAGGAGTGCGTCTCCCTGACCACCGCCGCCGCAGAGCGCAACGGCCGCCCGGCCGGAGCCCCGGCGCCCCAGTTCGAGCGCGGCGTGAAGGACTAAGCGTGCGCCCGAGGCGCCGAGCGGGTGGCCAAGTGCAATGGCGCCACCGTGGATGTTCACGCGGTCGTGCGAGAGGCCGAGTTCACGTGCCGAAATCAGCGCCACCGCGGCGAATGCCTCATTGATTTCGACGAAGTCCAGCTCTTCCGCGCTCCAGCCGGCCCGCTTCAGAGCCGCCGCGATCGCATTCGCTGGCTGAGAGTGCAGCGAGTTGTCCGGTCCGGCCACCGACCCGGAGGAGCCG
>JAYTEZ010000073.1:0-5086 GCA_043734805.1 Microbacteriaceae bacterium | reverse complement strand
AGCGGCCGATAATCCGGGGCCACCTTTCTCGGATTGACCCAGACGATTCGGTAGGCGAGTCGCCTCAGGCGTGCCATCTGGGCATCCACCAGCTCCGGGTCGTCCTGGGCCCAGCCGTCAGAGAAAACCACAATGACCGCACCCCGGGCGAGGCCGCGGCGACCGTGCTCGTCGACGAAGTGGCGGATGCTCTCCGCGAGCCTCGTGCCGCCGGCCCAATCCGGGGCGCCCGCGGCGGCGCGAGCCAGCGCCTGGTCTGGATCGCGCACTGCCAGCTGGCGAGTCAGCCTGGTCAGCCGGGTGGAGAAAATGAACGCTTCCGCCTTGGCCCCGGCGACCGCGCCCTGCAGTAACGACAGGAACACCCTCGTGTACGGTTCCATCGACCCGGACACGTCACACAACAGCACCAATCGACGGGGGCGAGAGCGACGACGAGCGTAGACGAGCCGAATGGTGTCGCCGCCGGTCCGCTGTGCCACTCGGACCGTACGGCGGAGGTCCAGCCGGGCGCTCGAGTGCGCCGACTGACGGGTCCGGCGGCTCCGGCGTTCCGGCGTCGACAGCACAATCTGCCGCACGAGCTGCCGCATCTCGGCGACCTCGTCCGGGTCGAGTTCAGCGAACGACATGTCGTGCAGGCGTTCGTCGGCTGAGGCCATGACCAGGATTGCGTCACGCTCCGGCCCGGTCTCCGGCTTCTCGTTCGCGCCATCCACTCCGGCTATCGGGGTGGGCACGACGGTCCTCTGTTCAGGATCTTCCGAGCCGGTGGGGCGACTATCGGTCGCGGCGGCCCTGGTCCGCGCTTCGGAGCCAATCGACGGTGGCGCGTTCATGTCGCCGCGGTGGTCTGCCGGGTCGAGGAGGCCGTCGAACACGGCGGCAAAGACCGCATCGAACACCGGCAGCTGCTCTCGGGAGGAAACGAACACCACCCGGCACGTCCAATACAGCGGGTCACGGCCGGAGGGTGGGACGAGTCGTAGCGCCTCGGCCAGGCGTCCCGCGCGGTCCGGCGAAATCGAAAGGCCCGCTCGGCGCAGGGCCGTGGCGAACCCGACCGCCAGCGCGCCAGCCTCGACTCGGGGCACACTCGTGGTGGCCGCGATTTCAGCCACGCTCGCCGCCGACCAGCCACGCGGCTCCCCGAGCGCCAGCCAGGTTGAGGTCGTCGCGGTTTTTCAGGATGGACCCCCAGGTCTGGTCGACGGTCGGCGCGTCGAGGCGATTCACGCCGAGCACCGTCAATGCCGACACCCAGTCGATTGCCTCGGCGATCCCCGGTGGTTTGGCCAGGTCAAGCGAGCGCAGCTTCGTGATGGCAGAGGCGGCTTCGAAGGCAATCTGCTCTGCACTGCTCGGCACCCGGCGACGTACGATCTCGGCGATACGTTCGGGCCCGGGGTAGTCGATCCAGTGATAAAGGCAGCGACGCGTCAACGCATCGTGCAAGTCTCTCGTCCGATTGGACGTCAGGATGACGATAGGCGGATGAGTGGCCCGCACGGTTCCCAGTTCGGGGATGGTCACCGCGGACTCGGCCAGCAGCTCGAACGTGAACGCCTCGAATTCGGCGTCGGCCCGGTCGATCTCGTCGAGCAACAGGACGGCCGGGCGAGGACCCGGATGCTCGATCGCCTTCAGAAGCGGACGGCGCAGCAGGTACTCCGGGCCGAAAAGCGTCGTCTCATCAAGGTCGAGTTTCCGAACCTCTGCCAGTCGGATCCCCAGCAGCTGGCGGGGGTAGTTCCATTCGTAGAGCGCTTCGCCCGCATCGATTCCCTCGTAGCACTGCAGCCGGTACAGCAGCGTATCGAGGACTCGAGCCAGCGCTTTCGCTGCCTCGGTCTTGCCGACGCCCGGTTCCCCCTCCAGCAGGATCGGCTGGGGCAACCGTATGGCGAGGAACAACGCGGTTGCCAGTCCGACATCGGCCAGGTAGTCGACGTCATCCAGAGCTTTCAGCAGCGAGGCCACGTCCGGGATCAGCCGCCGCACGTCATCCTGCGCTCCCGCGCGCGCTGGGGTGCTCATGTGGCCACCCGCAGCGCGGCGAGGAGCTGGTCGTAGTCCGCTTCGGTGTTGACATCCATCGGGATCGGACCGGGTAGGAGAACTTCGGTAACGTCGGCTGCTCGCTGCTCGAGGAGTTTCCACACCGCCTTGTCACCGTGCAGACCGGCGAGCGTCGGCAGGACCGAGCGGGCGAACGCGAAGGGGTGACCGATGCCGTTGTCATACCGGCAGACCGCGATGCTTGATTCCCCTCGCCCAGCAATCAGAGCTCGCACGCTCTCGGGACGGACACCGGGCTGGTCCCCGAGCAAGAGCACCAGGAGATCTGTCTGCGGATGCAGCGCAGGGATGGCGCTAGCGATCGACGACGAGCACCCGGTGCCATACTCAGGGTTGTCGACCAGGTCGCAACCCTGAGTGTTAACTGTTCGCCGTACGTCGTCGCCCGACCCTCCGAGCGCCAGGACTATCTGGTCGAAACCACTGTCCCGGGCAGTCGAGAGTATGGCGTCGAGGATGACCCCATTGCCGTAGGGAAGAAGCTGCTTTGGTCTGCCGAGACGCCGGGATGCTCCGGCAGCCAGGACGAGTCCGGCGACCCGAAGCTTAGGACGCGACGGCATACCGCTCCGGAGTGGCGAGGAAGCTCGCACGGCAGGATGCGGAGCAGAAGTAGACCACCACGCCGTTGTGCTCGACGTGCAGGGTCGCCTCTACGGCTGACACAGACATGCCACAGACCGGGTCTATCGCGATCGCGATCGCGGGTTCGGCTACCGACTCCGCCGTCCTGATGGGGGCTCGTTCGGAAATCAGCTGCGCCAGGATCGACAGGGCGATCTCGCCGGGGGTGCGAGCGCCAAGCTCCAGCCCCGCCGGGCTGTGCACGCGCGAGCGCTGTTCATCGTCGACATCGAGTGAGGCCAGCACCGCGGCCCCCCGTTTCTCGCTGGCAACCAGCGCCACATAGGGCACACCAACCCGGAGCGCGGCCTCGAGGGCAGGTTCTTCCTCCTTGCCGTGCGAGGCGACGATGAGAGCGGCATCGTCGGCTCGAGGCTCCGCGGAGGTTCCGTCCGTGAGCTCCACTTCCAAGCCAACACCGACCCCTAACGATGCAAGGGCCAGCGCGAGGGGGGTTGCTCCGACGACGAGGACCCGGGGGGCCGGGAGTTGAGGCTCAAGAAAGATCTCGATCGCGCCGCCACTGAGGCAGGGGTTCGAGACCTGGACGGCGCCCTCCTCGTGAATGTGGGACGGCTCGCCGGGCACGACGCGAAGCAGGAGCGGCTCATGAGTTGACAGCACCTGTAAGGCGTACTGCCGCACCGATGCCTCGACGCAGTTGCCGCCGACAAACCCGTCGATCTCGCCGTTGGCATGCACCAGCGCGGTGTCGCCCGCCTGCGCGCTCGTCGGGCGCTGTGCCCGCACCACGGTGGCGCGCACAAATGACTCCCGGCGTCCGGTGAGTTCTTCCATCCGTTTCGCCAGGGCTTCTCCCATCGCCGACATATCAGATCGGTGGCCGTGGCCGGCCCTGCATGGCCGCCCAGACCCGGGCTGGGGTGCACGGCATGTCCATGTGGGTAATGCCGAACGGCGACAAGGCATCGACGACCGCATTGACGATCGCCGGCGGTGAGCCGACCGTTGCCGACTCGCCGATTCCCTTCGCGCCGATGGGGTGGTGTGGAGACGGTGTAACGGTGAAGCCTGTCTCCCAGTCTGGCACTTCAATCGCCGTGGGGATGAGGTAGTCCATAAACGAACCGCCAAGGCAGTTGCCATCCTCATCGAATTCGATGATCTGCATCAGCGCCATCCCCACGCCGTCGGTCAGGCCACCGTGCACCTGCCCTTCAATGATCATCGGGTTGATCCGCGTCCCACAGTCGTCGACGGCAATGAAGCGCCGCACCTTGACGTGTCCGGTCCCCGGATCGACGTCGACCACACAGATGTAGGCGCCGAATGGGAAGGTCAGATTGGGCGGGTCGTAGGTAACCTCGGCGTCCAGATTCCCGTCGATGCCCTCGGGCAGCGCCACGGTTCCATGGGCACCCATGGCGATTTCGGCGATGGTCTTCCCCACGCTCGGGTCACCCTTGACGAACCAGCGCCCCTTCTCCCACTCCAGGTCCTCTGGCCGCGTCTCGAGCATCGCCGCGGCGATGAACTTCGCCTTCTCCCGCACCTTGCGCGCAACGAGGGCCACGGCAGCACCGCTGACCGGTGTCGAACGGCTGCCGTAGGTACCCAACCCGAACGGTGTCTGATCCGTGTCCCCATGAACGACGTCAATGTCTTCCGGAGGAATGCCGATCTCCTCGGCAACGATCTGGGCGAACGTTGTCTCATGGCCCTGGCCCTGACTCTGCACGGAGATGCGCACGACGGCCTTGCCCGTCGGATGCACCCGCAACTCGGCTCCGTCGTTCATTCCGAGGCCAACGATATCCATGTGACTTCGTGGACCCGCGCCGACGGTTTCGGTGAAGAACGAGATCCCGATGCCCATCAGCTCACCTCGCTCGCGCTTCTCCCGTTGCTCGCGCCTGAGGTCGTCGTAACCGGCGATCTCCATCGAGAGGCGCATCGCCCGCTCGTAGTTGCCGGAGTCGTACTCCCACCCGGTCTTGTTCTTATAGGGGAACTGCTCAGGTTTAATGAAATTCTTCAGCCGCAGCTCTGCCGGGTCCATATCCAGCTTGCGGGCGAGCATGTCGACCAGACGCTCGACCAGGTAGACCGCTTCCGTGACCCGGAACGAACAGGCGTAGGCGACTCCGCCCGGCGCCTTGTTCGTATAGACACCTGTCACCTTGCAGTGCGCGGCTTGCAGGTCATAGCTGCCGGTGAAGATGTGGAAGAAACCGGCGGGGTATTTCGTCGGTTGTGCCGTGGCGTTGAAGGCGCCATGGTCGGCGAGCACGTTCGTGCGCACCGCGAGGATCTTGCCGTCATTTGTGGCCGCGATCTCGCCCTGCATGATGTAATCGCGGGCAAACGACGTCGACATGAGGTTCTCTGAGCGGTCCTCGACCCATTTCACCGGCCTGCCCGT
>JAYTEZ010000072.1:0-21842 GCA_043734805.1 Microbacteriaceae bacterium | reverse complement strand
CTCGGGCCGCGACCACAACCGGACCAGCGTCCTGCACTGCTCGCCGCCACGCTCGGTCGGTTACGAGTGGCGCTCGAGGCGCCGAACCTCAATCCGGACTCACCCGCGGAGTTGCTCAAGGCGCTGACCGTCGCCGGGCTCATGGTCACCTCGACCCGGTCCTGGGAACTGAAGAAGCTGAAGCATCCGGCCATTGAACCGCTGCTCGAGTACAAGAAACTTTCCCGACTGCTGACCGCGAACGGCTGGCACTGGCTCGATACGAACGTGCGCGACGGGCGCTTCCATCCGGAGTACGTACCCGGCGGGGTCGTGACCGGACGCTGGGCAAGCAAGGGGGGCGGCGGCGCGCTGCAGCTTCCGAAGCAGGTCCGCGGTGCCGTAATCGCGGACCCGGGCTGGAAGTTTGTGGTCGCGGATGCGTCGCAACTGGAACCGCGAATCCTCGCCGCCCTGTCGGGTGATCGCGGTATGGCAGAAGCGGGCAGCGCCGGGGACCTGTATGCCGGAATCGTCGCGAGTGGCGCGGTGGAGACACGAGACCAGGCCAAGGTCGCGATGCTCGGGGCAATGTATGGCGCGACATCGGGGGAGGGCGGCAGGCTTTTGCCGAAGCTCGCGCGGGCTTACCCTAAAGCGATCGGCTTGGTCGAGGAGGCGGCGCGCGCCGGCGAACGCGGGGAGATCGTCACCACGCGACTCGGTCGCAGTTCGCCCGCGCCCGGGACCACGTGGCGCGAAAGCCAGGCGGATGCCTACGACGAGACCGTGACGGATGCCGACGCCAGCCGTGCGCGCGGCCAGGCGCGCGGCTGGGGTCGCTTCACCCGCAACTTCATCGTGCAGGGCAGCGCGGCCGAATGGGCGCTGTGCTGGATGGCGAACCTGCGCCGAAGCCTCAACGAATCGGCCGCCGGAGCCTGGATCACGGATGCCCCCCACCTGGTCTTCTTCATGCACGACGAGGTGGTCGTTCACACGCCTGCCGAGCTCGCGGACAGTGTCGAAGCGGCCGTTCGTCACGCCGCGGCCGAAGCCGGACGCCTCATGTTCGGTGCGATGCCGGTGACTTTTCCGCTGACGGTTGCGATCGTCGACAACTACGGCGAGGCGAAGTAGGGAAACATGCTCCGGCGTGGAGAGTCAGGCGCGGGCCCGACGCCCGCGCCTCGGGCGCACATCGGAGAGCGGGCGGAACGAGCCGTCGTTGGACAGTGCTGAAATTGCCGAACCAAGCCACGCGATGGCAGCGACCCCGAGGGCTTCCCGCGCGACGAGGGCCAGGTGGGCATCCGTCATGAACGAGCCGTCCAGTACGGGGGTGCGCGTCTTCTTCAAATCCGCCTCCCACCAGCGCCGATATCCTTCAGCCAGTCCTTTCGCTGATACCGGTGTGATCGAACTGGTCACCAGCACCTGGTCGAGCATCTCTGTCCACTCGGGGAGCCCGTCGACAACGGGATCGGTCATCCACGCGGCGGCCGAGGCGCGGCCTTTCGGGGTCAGCCGGTACAGGGGGAGCGCATCATCCGTTGTTCCTGCCGGCTCAATCAGCGACTGTCTCACGAGGCGCTCGAGCGTGCCATAGATCTGGCCGACGTTGACCGGTTTGCGGTGCGGTGCCCTCGAGGCGAGCTCGGAATGGAGTTGGAGTCCGTAGGCGGCGTTGAGCGTGAGGATTGCGAGTAGTCCATCTCGAACAGACACGTGCCCTCCTCGACCACTCGAAAGATATACCGAGTATAGGGACATTGACAGTCACGCAATAGAATCGATAATCACACAGTTGTGATTTAGCGCAGGTATCGGTGATAATTAGGCAACGGCTTGCCGCCTAATTTCATATGCAGTACGAAGTCATTCCGAGGTCGATGGGGAAGTCGCACCTCAACGGAATGGAGTTATCGTGGCTGCACTAACCAATACCAGTGTCGCAATGGCACGTGGAGTGCTGTACGTGCACTCTTCGCCGCGCGCTCTTTGCCCCCATATCGAATGGGCCGCCGGGCGCGCGATCGACCGCGCCGTGAACTTCCAGTGGGTGGAGCAGCCGGTGCTCCGGGGGTCCATGCGCACCGAGTACTACTGGGAAGGCGCACAGGGCACGGGAGCGGCGATCGCCTCTGCCCTCCGCGGCTGGGAGCATCTGCGCTTCGAGGTGACAGAGGATGCCACGGCCGGCAGTGACGGTGGACGCTGGCTGCACACCCCCGACCTCGGCATCTTCTTCGCCCAGACCGATTCCGTCGGCAACGTGGTTATCCCGGAAGACCGAGTCCGCTACGCGATGGAAATAGCGGGATCCGACGCCTTTGAGTTGCACCGTGAGCTGCGCCTGGCCCTGGGCCAGGCCTGGGACGACGAGCTCGAGGCATTCCGGCACGCGAGCGACACGAACCAGGTGGTCTGGCTACACAAAGTCGGCTAACCCGCCGTTCAATTGTGGTGGTGGCGGGAGAAATACTCTCTCGGAGGGAGGAACGACTCCCGCCGCGAGAGTATTTCTCCCGCCACCAATGGCACGGGGCTGAACAATCAGGCCCGGTAGACCTCAAGGATGCGTTCGACATATTTCGCGGGTGCGAACAGTTCGCGATCGATCGCGGCGCCATTCGACATGCCGACGAGCAGCGACGGATCGGTGACGAGGGCGACAAGCGCATCGGCGAGGCCGGCGTCATCCGGAGTCTTCGACAGGAAGCCGGAATTATGCAGCCCCTCACTCAGCTTGGGGTCACAGTAGAGCACGCCACGCTCACGGCTTACGGCTTCGGCGATGGTCATCGGCTGGTTATCGAAACCGAGCGACGTCAGCGCTATGGCCGACGAGGCGTCCATGAGTGCAAGCACTTCGTCGTGCGGGAGGGCGCCCTGAATTCGAATTTCTGGATGATCGGCGGCCAACCGTTTGAGGGCGGCCAGATCTGTGCCCTCGCCGACGAAGTCGACGGTGAAACCGTTGTTCGTCCGGGCCAGAGCCTCGATCACGGCTCGTGCAAAATACAGTGGTCTCTTAATCGGTTCGCAGCGCGCGACCCACAGAAAGCGTGGTTTCTGCGCAGACTCGAGGGTGAGAGGTTTCGAGGGCAGGTCGGTCGTGGCGATCGGATTGGGGATAACCGCGATCGGCACCGTGATTCCAGCAGCCTCAAGGTCGCTCGCCTGGTGAGCGGACGGGGAGACAAGACGCTCCGCGCGCAGGGCCATGGCCAGAACGAGGTTGCGCAGCAGGTTGTCGGCCTTGCGCGGGGTGAATAAAAGCTTCGGAATCTTTCGCCCGATCGCCTTCTGCAGCGACCAGCGCAGAAACCAGGCCACAGAAGCCTGTGGTGGGCCCTCGCTCGCCCAGTAGAAACTATGCACCGTATGGACAAGAGGAATCTTCAGGCGTGCGGCGGCGCCGGTCACGACGTGCGCGAGGCCGAATTCCGTCTGCACGTGAACGACGTCGATTTGCTGATCACGCAGATAGCTCTCGAGCGCGCTCACGCTTCGATCGTTGTTCGGGATGACCGCGAGGTCGAGCACCGGCAGCCGGAAGAGCGGTTTGACCTGCAGCCCGTCGTGCACCGGCTGGTAGCGCTTGCCGAACACGCCGCGCGCGGGCGAAATGATGATGACGGAATGACCGGCTTCCTCCAGCGCGAGCTTCTGCTGGCGCATGGAGGTCTGGGCTCCTCCGACGTAATCGAAGTAGTAGTCGCTGACTATGGCAATTCGCATGGGGAATCCGGGCGCCCCCGCGCTAGATGCTCCTGAACGCGATGACGGCGTTGTGTCCGCCGAATCCGAACGAGTTGCTGATCGCGAGCAACGGTCCGTCGCCGAGCGAGCGCGGGGCGGTCACGACATCCAGCGGGATTTCCGGATCCTGCTCGGTGAGGTTGATCGTCGGGGGAGCCGTGCGGTTGTAGACCGCGAGGATCGTGAAAATTGCTTCGAGCGCGCCTGTGCCGCCCAACAGATGGCCCGTGGCTCCCTTGGTCGCCGACACCGGAATGTCCGGCAGCAGGTCGCCAAAGACGCGAAGGAGTGCCCTGTACTCAGCAATATCCCCCACCGGGGTGCTCGTGGCATGCGCGTTGATGTGGTTGACATCGTCGATGGTTCCGCGAGCCTGCTCGATGGCGGCCATCATCGCGCGCGCAGCAGCGGACCCTTCCGGGTCGGGAGCCGTGATGTGGAACGAGTCGCTGGTGACTGAGCCTCCGGCAAGCTCCGCATAGATGCGGGCACCGCGGGCGAGAGCGTGTTCCTCGGTTTCGAGCACGATCGCGCCCGCACCTTCGCCGAGCACGAACCCGTCACGGCTCACGTCATACGGTCGCGATGCCGTGGCGGGAGAGTCGTTGCGCTTCGAAAGCGCCTGCATCGCGGCGAAAGACGCGATGGGAAGCGGATGAATCGCCGCCTCCGTGCCGCCGGCAATAACAATGTCGGCCAGCCCCGCCTGCAGGTGGTCGTAGGCATTGATTATCGATTCGGTGCCGGATGCGCAAGCCGAGACCACGGTGCGTGCTCCGCCGCGGGCAGAGAGCGCCATGCTGATAGCCGCAGCCGGTGCGTTCGGCATGAGCATCGGAACCGTCATCGGAAGTACGCGGCGCGGTCCACGCTCGCGCAGGGCCTCCCAGGCGTCGACGAGGGTCCAGATTCCGCCAATGCCGGTGGCGTAGTCGACCAGGATGCGTTCGGGGGCGACATCCGGGGACCCGGCATCCGCCCAGGCCTCACGAGCCGCGATGAGCGCGAATTGGCTGCCCGGATCGAGCCGTTTGAGTTCGACCCGCTCGAGCATCTCTGACGCCGGAACCTTCGCCTGCGCGGCAAAGGTGACCGGAAGGTCGTATTTGGCGACCCATTCCTTGTCGATGGTGCTCACACCGGATTCTCCGTCGAGGAGTGCCTTCCAGGTGTCCGCAACATTCCCGCCGAGCGGCGAAGTGGTGCCCAGTCCGGTAACAACGATCTTTGTGGGTGTCATAACGGCATCTCTCTACTGGATCAACGATGAGGAATCGTTGTTCGGGCGCGGCCAGTCCTGGCGAAGGCCGGGACTGGCCCGCCTCGTTTTCTGGGCTTAGCCCTGTGCCTTGACGATGAAGCTGACGGCGTCACCGACGGTCTTGAGGTTCTTGACCTCTTCGTCGGGGATCTTCACGTCGAACTTCTCTTCAGCGTTCACGACAATAGTCATCATCGAGATCGAGTCGATGTCCAGGTCGTCGGTGAACGACTTGCCCAGCTCTACTGAGTCGGTGGCGATGCCGGTTTCGTCGTTGATGAGTTCCGCGAGACCTGCCAGAACTTCTTCGGTGGACAATGCCATTGTGTTTTCTCCTTGAGTGTGTCGTTTGGCCGTTGATAATCCTACGGGAGGACTACTACCTGAGCTCCGAAAACGAGCCCGGCGCCGAATCCGATCTGGAGGGCGAGTCCGCCGCTGAGCTCCGGATGATCTTCGAGCAGTCGATGAGTGGCAAGAGGTATGGATGCGGCCGATGTGTTGCCGGTCGTCGCGACATCCCGTGCGATCACGACGGACTCCGGCAGTTTCAGCTGCTTCGCGAACTCGTCGATGATGCGCATGTTGGCCTGATGCGGGATGAATGCGGCGAGATCGTCGGCCGTAATCCCGGCCACCTCGAGCGCCTGTTTGGCAACCTTCGCCATGTCCCAGACGGCCCAGCGGAAGACAGTAGGGCCGTTCTGGCGGAGGGTCGGCCAGGCGGCCCCGTTGTCGCGGTAGTCGATGAGCGTCGAGTTCATGCCGACCGCGTCCGCCTTCGATCCGTCGGAGCCCCAGACGGGCGCTGCGATGCCGGGCGTTTCGCTCGGACCGATGACGACGGCGCCAGCACCATCCCCGAGGAGGAACGAGATCGAGCGGTCGGTTGGGTCGACGACATCCGAGAGCTTCTCGGCTCCGATAACCAGCGCGTAGTGGGCTGCACCGGTGCGGATGAGGGCGTCGGCCTGGGTGACGGCGTAGCTGAACCCGGCACAGGCGGCATTTGTATCGTAGGCGGCAGCGGGATTCGCACCGACGCGGTCGGCGACCACTGCAGCCATCGACGGGGTCTGCTGAACGTTGCTGATCGTCGCGATGATGACGAGGTCGATCTTGTCTGCCGACACGCCCGACTTCTCGATGGCTTCGCGGGCGGCATCCGTTGCCAGGTCAACCGCGAGAATGCCGGCGGACGCCCGCGTGCGGGTGATGATGCCGGTGCGCTGCTGGATCCATTCGTCGCTCGAATCGATCGGGCCGATCAGCTCGTCGTTCGGAACGACCCGGTCACCACGCGCGGCACCATAACTGTAGATGCGCGTGAACTCCGGTCCGTGGGACTGCTGGAGAATTGGCTTGCTCATGATTTCCCGTCGATCAGGTCAAAGGCTGCGGCCAGGTCGTCGGGAGTCCTGACGGCCACCGTTGGTACTCCCCTGAGGCCGCGCTTTGCGAGTCCGACGAGCGCCCCGGCCGGTGCAACTTCGATCACACCGGTGACGCCAGCGGCCGCGAACGCGTCCATGGTCTTGTCCCACCGTACCGGGGATGAAACCTGCCGGACCAGCAGGTCGACGAATGCGTCGCCGCTGGTCACGGTCGATCCGTCATGGTTGGTCCAGATAGTGAGGGACGGATCGCGCTTCTCGAGGCCGGCGGCAACCGCGCGCAGGCGATCGACCGCTGGTGCCATGTAGTGCGTGTGAAAGGCGCCGGCGACCTGCAGGGGAATGACGCGCGCGCCGGCCGGTGGGGCAACCCTGAGTTTCTCGAGGGCATCGAGTTCCCCTGCGACGACGATCTGGCCTCCGCCGTTGAAGTTCGCGGGTTCGAGACCAAGCACTGTCAGTTTCTCGAGGAGTTCCGACTCCTCGCCGCCGACGACGGCGCTCATTCCGGTTGTCACGAGCGCGGCCGCCTTCGCCATGGACGTGCCACGTTCGCGAACCAGGGTCATCGCATCCTCTTCGCTCAGGATGCCGGCGGCGGCGGCGGCGGTGAACTCGCCCACCGAGTGCCCGGCCACGCCGTCGATGCTGTCGC
Source organism: Microbacteriaceae bacterium (assembly GCA_043734805.1). Lineage (GTDB taxonomy): Bacteria > Actinomycetota > Actinomycetes > Actinomycetales > Microbacteriaceae > Lacisediminihabitans. Next base: position 14,788 of record JAYTEZ010000072.1, on the reverse strand, counting down.
GGCGACCGTCAAACAATGCCGAGAGCGTGAGGAGGCCTGCGGCGACAATGAGTGGCTGTGCGACCGCTGTGTCACGGATGGTGTCGGCGTCGGACGTTGTCCCGTGCAGCGCCAGGTCGATGCCAACGGCGGCCGAGATGTCGGCGAGGTGATCGCGAAACCGAGGTTCAGCGAGCCAGGGGGCGAGGAATCCGGGAGTTTGGGAGCCCTGGCCGGGGCAGACGACGACAATCACTCTATTAGTCTCCTCTGGGCTCAACGCCGATGCGTTGTAGGCCGGCACTAATAACTGGCGGAACCTTTGTAGTGATCCGCAGCAGGCCGCTCACGCCGTCGGCGTCGCAGGGCGTCAGTTCTGTACATCCCTGTTCACCGTCGCACCAGATCAGCGAGCACCGCGGCCTCGCTGATGTCGGGATCTGTGGTGGCGGTCAGCAGGGTCACGCGGTGATCGGCCGTCAGCTCCCGGAGGTGTTTCAGTGCTTGAGCACGTTCAGGCTCTCCGAGTTCTGTCCTGTACCGCCGAGCGAACTCGTCAAACTTTGCGGGGTCATGGCTGTACCACTTCCGCAGCTCCGTCGACGGTGCCACGTCTTTACACCACTCATCGAGCCGCGCCCTGACCTTACTCATTCCGCGCGGCCATAGGCGATCGACCAACACCCGAACGCCGTCGAGTTCTTCGGCCTCGTCGTACACCCTGCGCACCCTGACATCCGGTTTAGTCGCCATCGTCCCGTCCCCTGTCCCCTCACCCTCGCACGGAGCAACCTGCCGCCGCTTATATTGTCCGCCCGCAGCGCACCACCCCGCGGCACCACTACCGGGCTCGTATACCGTCGCGAAAACAATTGTTCCTCGGTCCGTTACGGCACCTACGCTATCTACATGCAAAAAATTTCGGTTGATGCGCTCGCTTCGCAACAGCTCGCGGCGGCAGCAGCCGCGGCCAGCGGTCGGGCAGCTGACACCGTCTATGGCGGCCACGAGAAAGTGCTGCGCCAAACAGTCATCGGAATGGTCAAGGGGACGCGCCTTGCGGAGCATCACAATCCGGGGGAGTCCACGATCTTCGTGTTGCGAGGACGGGTGAGACTGTGGGCAGGCGAAGCATCCTGGCAAGCCCGAACCGGAGACCTGCTCATCGTGCCCGATGCCCTCCACAGCCTCGAAGCGGAAGAGGACTGCGCTTTCCTCATGACCGTCGCCAAAACCGCCCGACGCGGCTAGAACTTCGACATTCGTTAGTGCCCGAGCCCCGCGAGTCGGATACGGTATTCCAGTGAGCGACCTTCAGGGATTCCGTTCCGTGGCCCGCTCCTTTTTTGCGCGCGACGTGCTTGAGGTGGCGCCTGAGATTCTGGGCTGCGTCCTTCAGCGCACGGATGCCGAGGGAACCGTTTCCATTCGGATAACCGAGGTGGAAGCATATGCGGGCGAGCGCGACCCGGGTTCGCATTGCTATCGCGGAAAGACCAACCGGAACTCAACAATGTTCGGTCCGCCCGGTCATATCTACTGCTATTTCACTTACGGAATGCATCACGCCCTCAATCTGGTGGCCGGGCAGACAGGGCAACCGTACGGTTGCCTCATTCGTGCGGGAGATGTTATCGAGGGCGGTCAGCTTGCGCGCCTCCGGCGTGAAGTGAAACCACGCACGACCCCACTTCCTGATCGCTCGTTGGCGCGCGGCCCGGGCTGCGTCGCCCAAAGCTTCGCCGCGAACCTGACGAACAACGGCGACGATCTCTTCGATGGCGAATGGCGGTTCCTCGTTCCGGACAATCACGTGGTTAACCCCCACGCTACGGGGCCACGGGTCGGACTCAGCGGGCCCGGCGGCGACGGGGCGGCATTTCCGTGGAGATATTGGATAGCAGGCGCGTCATCCGTCTCAAGTTATAAACCGGGGCGCCGATAGCCTGAAGCTGCCGGCAAGTGGCCCGGATTCTGCTCGAAAGCTCGGTCGTCGTTGACGCATCGCGCTAAACCGACCGACACCAAATCCGACAACATGCGATCAGAGACCGGCTTCACCCACCCTGTACGCGCCACACCCCGAACCTAAAACGGGCACGCTTAACTGAACCGTATTGAGGCTTATTGCGCCGGGCGTAGTCGGAGGTCTTGCATGCCGCCGTCGACGGCGAGCGCGATTCCGGTGGTGGAGCCGGCGGCTGGGCTGGCCAGATAGGTGATGGCCCCGGCTACTTCCTCGGGTGAGACAAGGCGACCGTGCGCCTGGCGTGCACTCAGAGCGGCGCGTTCTGCAGCGGGATCATCGGCGTTAGCGAGCAAGCGCCCTATCCACGGCGTATCGGTGGTGCCGGGGTTAACACAGTTAACGCGGATGCCCTCGCGCAGGTGGTCGGCGGCCATGGCGCGGGTCAGAGCGACCACGGCTCCCTTGGTCGCGCTGTAGAGGGCGCGCTCTGGAAGGCCAGCGGTGGCAGCAATCGACCCGGTGTTGACAATGGCCGCGGCCGGTGAGCGTCGAAGGTGTGGCAGGGCGGCCCGGCTCACACGGACCATGCCGAGCAGGTTGATGTTCAGCACACGTATCCACTGGTCATCGTCGTTGTCGGCGACCGTGCCCTGCGCGCCGATGCCAGCGTTGTTGACCAGAATGTCGAGCCTACCGAATTCGGCGATGACCGTGTCGACGGCGGCGCGAACGGAGGCGTCGTCGGCGACATCCGTCCGCACGGCGAGCATCCCCTCGGCGGCCTGCTCCGGGTGGAGGTCAAGCACCGCCACGCGGGCCCCCAGATCGCTCAGACGCTTCGCGGTGGCGGCGCCGATGCCGGATGAGCCACCCGTGACGATCGCGACGAGCCCGTTAAATTCTGTCATCCGTCTTCCTCTTCCCTAGGCCTGAACGAATTCCTGGCGTTGCCTGCCCAGTCCGTCGATTTCGATCTCCACCACGTCGCCCGCCGTCAGATAGGGAAATCGTCCGGATAGCGCCACGCCCTGCGGTGTGCCGGTGAGGATGACATCGCCGGGCTCCAGGGTGAGGTACTGGCTGAGGTGCCAGACCAGAAAATCAACGTCGAAAATCATGTCAACGGTGGATGAATCCTGGCGGGCCTCACCGTTCACCCAACTGCGCAATCGCAGGTTCTTGTAGCCCACCTCATCCGGGGTAACCAGCCACGGTCCGATCGGGCTGAAACCCGGAGCGGACTTGCCCTTGCTCCACTGCCCACCAGACACCGACAACTGGAAATCGCGCTCGGACAAATCGTTGGCGGTCACGAAACCCGCGATGTGATTAATGCTGTCCGCGGGAGAGTCCAGGTACGAGGCCCGCTGCTTGACGACGACGCCGAGCTCGACCTCCCAGTCCGTCTTCACGCTGGTGCGCGGAATCAAAGCAATATCGTTGGGGCCTACTACGGTATTCGGCGTCTTCAGGAAAATGATCGGTGATGTAGGTGGTTCCGACCCGGATTCGGCGGCGTGGGCTGCGTAATTCTGGCCGATGCAAATCACTGCGCTCGGCCGCGCGATCGCCGCACCGATGCGCAGCGCGCCAGCATCAGCGAGCACGGGCAACTGCCCCGTGAGCACAGCCCTGCGGGCGGTGTCCAGTCCGCCACTCTCAAGAAAAACCCCGTCAATATCGGCCGTAATCCCGCTCAGATCATAGATTGCATCCTCCGTGACGACCACCGGCTTCTCGGAACCGATATCACCCAAACGGGCCAATTTCATGGGGGCGTTCTCCTCGCCGCTCGTGTACCCATCCGCGGGACGTCTGAGCTATCAAGGCCATTCTTGCGCATACGTCGCTCCAGAAGTCGAACAAGCCGCAATTGACAGGCTAGACATCAGATGTCTACTCTGTAGGTTATCGCTTTCGAAGGGAGAATGCGTGAGCCGAATTATCGAGCTGGAAACGAGCGATGTCCGTTTCCCGACGTCCGCGATGCTCGACGGGTCTGACGCCATGAACAAGGACCCCGACTATTCGGTGGCTTATCTCACCATTCGGACGGACAGCCCCGACGGTGTGGGAGGGCATGGTTTCGTCTTTACGATCGGTCGGGGGAACGATGTCGAGGTCGCCGCGATACGGGCTCTGTCCGGGTACCTCATCGGCCGCGACGTCGACACGTTGCTGGCGGATATGGGTGGAATCTGGCGTGAGCTTGTCTACGACTCGCAGCTGCGGTGGCTCGGCCCCGAGAAGGGCGTCATTCACATGGCCATCGGTGCCGTGATCAACGCACTTTGGGATCTCAGGGCCAAGCGCGAGGGTAAGCCGCTCTGGCAGTTGCTGTCGGAGCTTTCGCCTGAGCAGATCGTCGACCTCGTCGATTTTCGCTACCTGACCGATGCACTGACGCGAGACGATGCGCTGCAGATTCTGCGCGATGCCGCAGCGGGACGCGCGGATCGGCGGGCCGAACTCGCTGCGTCCGGTATTCCCGCCTACACGACCACACCGGGCTGGCTCGGTTACTCAGACGAGAAGCTCGCTCGACTCTGCCGCGAGGCCGTCGACGCGGGTTTCGAACAGGTAAAGCTGAAGGTCGGAGACAATCTGGCGGACGACATCCGACGCATGGCGATTGCCCGCAAGGTGTGCGGTCCGGACATTCGCATCGCAATCGACGCTAACCAGCGCTGGGATGTCGCCGAGGCGATCGCCTGGACGAACTCATTGCGGCGATTTGATGTGGCCTGGGTCGAAGAACCCACGAGCCCGGATGACGTGCTTGGGCACGCGACGATTGCCCGCGGCGTCGCACCGATCCTTGTAGCGACCGGTGAGCACATGGCCAATCGCATCATGTTCAAACAGTTTCTCCAGGCCGACGCACTGCAGATCCTGCAGATCGATGCCACCCGTGTTGCCGGCGTGAATGAGAACATTGCCATCCTGCTCCTCGCCGCGAAATTCGGCGTGCCGGTATGCCCGCATGCCGGCGGCGTCGGCCTCTGTGAGGCGGTGCAACACCTCTCCATGTTCGATTTTGTGGCCGTCTCCGGAGCCAATGACAGCCGCGTAATCGAGTTTGTCGATCATCTCCACGAACATTTCGTCACACCGGTCGAGGTGCACGGCGGTCGATATTGGCCTCCGTCATCACCCGGCGCTGGCACCGAAATGTTGGCCGCATCCATTGTCGATTATTCCTATCCGACGCATGACTGAGCTTGAATTCGCACCCATGTCCTACGGTGCAGCCAACCTGGGCAACCTCTACCGAGCCGTGAAAGATGAACAGGCTCGCGAAGCGCTCGAAACCGCGTGGGATGTCGGCATTCGCTATTTCGATACCGCTCCGCACTATGGGCTCGGACTCTCCGAACGTCGTCTCGGTGCCTTTCTGGCGAGCAAGCCGCGCGATGAGTTCACGATTTCGACGAAGGTCGGGCGTCTGCTTCGCCCGAACCCGGATGGCATCGGTCGACTGGATGACGCGAACGACTTTGTGGTGCCAGCCGTCCTGGCGCGCGTCTGGGACTTCAGCGAGGACGGTATCCGTCAGAGCCTCGACGAGTCGCTCGGGCGCCTCGGCCTCGACTCGGTCGATATCCTCTACCTGCATGATCCGGAGCGGTGCAACCTGGGCTCGTCACTCGAGACCGGAATCCCGGGCCTCGCGCGGCTCAAGGATGAGGGGCTCGTCTCGGCGATTGGCCTCGGCTCCATGTCGGTCGATGCACTGCTCGCTGGAGCGCGTTCCGGCGCGCTCGACCTGCTCATGGTTGCTGGCCGCTTTACGCTTGTCGATCAGTCCGCGCTCGTCGACGTCATCCCGGAATGCCGCGAGCGAGGCATCGGCGTGGTGACTGCGGCGGTGTTCAACTCCGGGCTGCTGGCCCCCGGTGCTCCCGCGTCCAAGCTGCGCTATGACTATGGTTCGGTTCCGAGTGATGTCCTCGATCGCACGAACTCGATTGCGGCGATCTGCGCCGACTTCGGTGTCGAGCTGGCGGCGGCCGCGCTGCAATACACGCTTCGTGATTCCTCGGTGCGCACCGTTGTGGTCGGCAGCAGCAAACCGGAGCAAATCCGCCAGAACGCCGACCGTTTGCGTGTCTCGATTCCGGAGGACCTGTGGAGCATGCTCGTTGCCGAGAGGTTGATCCCCGCATGAGCGCCGTAGCTTCCATGCCGCGCATTGACGCACATCTGCATCTGTGGGATCTCAGCGTCAGCGATTACGCCTGGCTCGGCCCACGGCATGGGGCCATCTTCTCCACGTTCACCGCGGATGAGGCACGGGCCGAGTTGGACACGGCAGCCATCGGCTCTGTCGTCCTCGTGCAAGCGGAGGACTCGTTGCGCGACACTGAGTTTCTGCTCGACACCGCCGCCCGGAACCAATGGGTCGCTGGTGTCGTCGGCTGGGTGCCACTGGATGACGCGGCGGCGGCCGAACGCGAATTGGACCGTTGGCAGAAGAGCCCCGTTTTCCGTGGTGTGCGCCATCTGGTCCACAACGATCCGCGTGACGGTTTCCTCGCACTCGATTCGGTGCGGCGTTCACTCGCGCTGGCGGCGGCCCGTGGACTGACCTTCGACGTTTCGGATGCCTGGCCACGCCACCTGTCCGACGTGCAGAGCCTCGCTGCGGCCCTCCCCGATCTCACGATCGTCGTCGACCATCTCGGCAAGCCGCCAATCGGCGGAGCGGACTATCCCGAGTGGCGCAACGCGCTCACACGCGTCGCCGACCATCAGAACACGGTGGCGAAGTTCTCCGGGCTGCGGGTGGCGGGCGTCGCGTTCTCTGTCGAAACGATTCGGCCGACCTGGGAAACTGCACTCGACATCTTTGGCCCGGGTCGTCTGATGTATGGCGGGGACTGGCCGATGTCAGTTCCGTTCGGCGGCTACCAGCCGACCTGGCAGGTGATGTCTGACCTCATCGGCGAACTGTCGTTGGACGAACAGGCGACTGTCTTTTCGGGAACGGCTGCTTCCACCTATCGGCTGGGGGAGCTCCGATGATGCGTGCACATGATGTCATGAGCAATAGAGGTCTGATGTATAAGTGTGATGGTTCCGTGACTCGGGCCGGTTGACCCAGAGATTTTTAGTCATCTAATATGTGATGAAATCGATTTCTCAGAGAAGAGGGAGCGCCATGTTGAACGGGATTCATCCCCTTCTGACGGGCCAGTTGCTCGCACAACTCGATGATGAACCGTCGTTGGTTCTGATGACCTCCGCCGACGGTGCCTACGGCAGCGACCAGCTCGTTTTGCACGGGCACTCGGGCGCCTTCGGAACGGGCGCATCGTGAAGGAGCCACAGCTGCTGTTGAAAATCGAGGGCGTGAGCAAGAGCTTTCCCGGGGTGAAGGCGCTCTCCAATGTGCATCTGAATCTGCGCCGCGGAGAGGTTCTGGCACTGGTCGGTGAGAACGGGGCGGGCAAGTCGACATTGATGAAATTGCTCTCGGGCATCTACATCCCCGATGAGGGTGAGTTTTATCTCAACGGTGAGCGCCTCGCGGTAACCGGGCCCAAACACGCGCAGGAATCAGGCATCAGTATCATCCATCAGGAGTTCAACCTGATGCCCGATCTGACGGTCGCCCAGAATATTTTCATCGGCAGAGAGCCCCGTCGCGGTGGCATCTTCACCAGCGATCGACAGCTGAATGCACGTGCGCGGGAACTGATCAATCGGCTCCAGTTGCCACTCGATCCAAAGCAGATCGTGGGCACGCTGACGGTCGCAAAGCAACAGATGGTCGAAATCGCGAAGGCTCTGTCCTACGACGCGAAGGTGCTCATCATGGATGAGCCGACCGCGGCGCTCAACGACGCCGAGGTGGCAACCCTGCATGACCTCATTCGCCGCTTCATCCAACCAGACACCGGGGTCATCTACATTTCGCACCGCATGGGCGAACTCAAGTCGATCTCGGATCGGGTGACGGTCATCCGCGACGGAGAATACGTGGACACGTTGGACACCAGGGCGACCACGATGAAGGAGGTCATCTCCCTGATGGTTGGCCGTGGGCTCACGAGCGACGCCAAACCCGAGGGTGTGCGCGACGATCGGGAAGTTCTCCTGAGAGTCGATGGATTGTGCACAAAGTCTCTTCTGAAGGAGGTGACCTTCGATCTGAAAGGTGGCGAAATTCTGGGCTTCGCCGGCCTCATGGGCGCCGGACGCACCGAGGTCGCACGCGCCATCGTCGGCGCGGACCGAATCAGCGCGGGCACCATAACGTTGCGCGGCGAGGCGATCACCATCAACAACCCGGCGGACGCCTCCAAGCACCGGATCGGCTACCTCTCGGAGGATAGAAAGCGGTTCGGGCTGCTGCTCAATCAAGACGTCAGAGCAAACATTGTGCTGAGCTCGCTCGGGGAGCTCTTCTCGCGGTTTGGATTCATCAGAGACCGGGCAACGAGAGCTCGGTCACGGGAACTCGTCGAGTCGCTGCGGATCAAAACCCCCTCGATCAATCAGTCCGCCAAGAATCTCTCCGGCGGCAACCAGCAGAAGGTCGTCGTCGCGAAGTGGCTCGTCAAAGATTGTGACATCCTGATCTTCGACGAGCCGACACGGGGAATCGACGTGGGGGCGAAGGAAGAGATTTACGGCCTGCTGAATGAACTCGTGGCGGGGGGGAAGTCGATCATCATGATTTCCTCAGAGCTGCCTGAGGTTCTCCGGATGTCGCACCGCATCGCGGTGATGAGCGAGGGAAGGCTCACCGCAATTCTTTCTGCCGACGAGGCAACGCAGGAGTCGGTCATGCACTACGCGACTCTGAGATCGCCCGAAAACACGGCTGATTCGGCTGAGCCCAGAGTGCTCGGAACGAGCCTCGCGGACGTGGCTGGCATTGTCAGGAAAGAAGGAGAGAAATGACCCCAACTACCGTTGTCGCGGATCAGTCCGCTCGCGGCAAAGTGGAAGGGACGATAAAGGGCCGCTTGCAACAGTTCCTTGCGTTCGGCAGCCTGATCGTCATCTTCGTATTCTTCGCGTTCGCCAGCCCCAACTTTATGACCTTCTCCAACATCACCGGCATCCTTTTCTCGACCGTAGTGATCGGGACGCTCGCGATCGGCACCACCTTCGTCATCATCACGGCGGGGATTGACCTGTCGATCGGTACTGGCATGGCCCTGTGCGCGGTGATGTCCGGGGTGTTCCTCGTTAACTGGCACGTTCCGTTGCCGCTGGGTGTCGCCGGTGCCATCCTCTTCGGCGGACTCATCGGCCTCGTGAACGGCGTCAACGTCGCCATCCTGAAGATTCCGCCGTTCATCGCCACGTTGGCGATGATGCTCGTTGCACAGGGCCTCGCGCTCGTCGTGTCTGGCAGTGCGCCTATCTACTTCACTGACGTGCCGGGGTACTCAGAAATTTCGACCGGGAAGCTCATTCCGGGGGTGAACTTCCCGAACGCGGTCATCATCCTGGCGGTGGTGGCGGTGGTCGCTGCTGTGGTGCTGAACAAGACGATCCTTGGTCGTTACACATATTCGATCGGCAGCAATGTGGAAGCCACGGCGCTGTCTGGAATCAACACGAAGAAGTGGCTGATCATCATCTATACCCTCGCCGGGCTGTTCACCGGCCTGGCCGGGGTGATGATCTCGGCACGACTCGGCTCGGCCCAACCTGCTACGGGGGCAGGGTACGAACTCCAGGCCATCGCGGCCGTCGTCATTGGCGGGACGTCGCTCTTCGGCGGCAAGGGAACCGTTATCGGAACCGTGATCGGCGCGCTCATCATGTCCGTTCTTAACAATGGCCTCCAGATCGTTTCGGTCCCGCAGGAATGGCAGAACGTCATTCTCGGCGGCGTCATTCTTGCCGCGGTCTACGCGGACAACATTCGACGGAAGGAACGTTAGGCCCCGCATCGTCAGTTACAGCTCAAACAATCCAGTCCACCAGTACACCAGACAGCAGACAGCAGACAAGGATGTTCGATCACAATGAATAAAAAGATAATCGCCGCGGTCGCTTCGGCCGCAATGTTCGCATTGGTGCTCGCCGCGTGCAGCTCGCCGAGCGGCGGCAGCAATCCGGGCGAAAGCCAAAGCGCTGACAAGCCTTACATCGCCATCGTTTCAAAGGGCTTCCAGCACCAGTTCTGGCAGGCCGTGAAAAAGGGCGCGGAGGCCGAGGCCGCGAAGGAAGGCGCCACAATCACTTTCGATGGCCCGGCAACCGAGGCCGATGTTGAGGCACAGATCACGATGCTCACCAATGCGCTTGCAAAGAAACCAGCCGCGATCGGTTTCGCCGCCCTGGACAGCAAGGCGGCGGCGACGCTGCTGAAGCAGGCCAAGGATGCCGGCATTCCGGTGATTGCGTTTGACTCCGGTGTCGATAGTGACATCCCGGTGACGACCGCGTCAACCGACAACAAGGCTGCGGCAGCCGAGGCTGCCAAGCACATGTCTGAGAAGCTGGGTGGCAAGGGCAAGGTCGCGATGGTCATTCACGACCAGACCAGCAAGTCCGGTACGGATCGTCGGGACGGATTTGTTGACTGGATGAAGAAAAATGCACCCGGTATCACCTTGCTGGATCCCCAGTACGGTGGCGGCGACCAGGCTAAGTCCGCGGACATCACCAAGTCGATCATCCAGGCAAACCCTGATATTGCGGGCATCTACGGCTCGAACGAGGGTTCGGCGATCGGCGTTGTGAAGGGAGTCGAGGAGAGCGGCAAGAAGGGAATCACCATCGTCGGATTCGACTCGGGCAAGGCCCAGATCGACGCGATCAACAATGGGACCATGGCCGGCGCCATCACCCAGAATCCGGTTGGAATTGGTGAGCAGGTTGTCGCGGCAGCGATGAAGGCCATCAAGAAGCAGAGCCAGCCAAAGATCATCGACACCGGCTTCTATTGGTATGACAAGACGAACATCACCGACCCGAAGATCGTCGCCGTACTGTACCAATAGGGGTAGGACGACGCGCGCTGCCTGCGCGCGTTGAAGGATCCGAGCGGGTGTCGCGGGTGGACTGCCGCGACACCCGCTTCGATCGACGCGGGAGCAAGACATGCCGGTAGGAATTTGATGCCAACGATCTACGAAGTAGCCGCTCGTGCCGGTGTTTCACCCGCCACAGTGTCCCGCGTGTTTAACGGGGTGAACGTGTCCGAGGAGAAATCAAAACGGGTGTGGGAGGCCGCGTCGGCCTTGAAATTCACTCCGAACCGAACCGCCCGTTCCCTGCGGAGGCAGAACTCTGAAGTCATCGCGCTGGTGATCCCTGACATCGAAAATCCATTCTTCACGTCCATGGCCCGTGGCGTCGAAGACGTTGCCCAGGCGGCCGGCTATTCGGTCGTGCTGTGCAACACGGATGACGATCACAGCAAGGAAGCCCGCTACCTCGACATCGCGGTCGGAGAAAACATGGCCGGGGTCATCCTTGCGCCCGCTGGCGATCATTCGGATGTCGGCGCCCTCATTGCGCGAAAGCGACCGATCGTCGCAGTCGACCGTTCGCCGCACGGCTTCGACGTCGACGCCGTCATGGTCGATAACTACTCCGGCGGTCGAGCCGCCACCCGCGCCCTGATCGATCAGGGCTACAAACGCGTTGCCTGTATCACCGGACCAGCTGACGTCGAAACCGCAAAACAGCGGTCCGACGGCTGGCGGCAGATCATTACCGCGACAGGTGCCCTCGACCAACCCGACGATTATCTCCGCTTCAGCGACTACCGCGTCGACGGGGGCCGCTCGGCCATGCGTGATCTCCTGGCGATGGATACGCCACCCGATGCGGTTTTCGTCACCAACAACCTCATGAGCGTCGGAGCACTGCAGGTGCTCATTGAGAATGGGCTCACCCCGCCCGTCGTTGGGGTGGCCGTATTCGGCGATCTGCCGTTCGCCGCCCTCGCGCCCAGTGGCATCACCATCATCCATCTTCCGGCCAGGCACCTCGGTGTCACCGCGGCCACCGTTCTATTGGAGCGCATAAACGGCGACACCCAGCCCTGTCGCACCATTGTGTTGCGCAACGAAATCAGTCAGGAATAACAGAGACATGACTACTGCGGCGGTTATCGGTGTGGATATCGGCACGTCGAGCAGCAAAGGCGTACTCGTGGACTTCGACGGGCGCATCCTTGCCACCGTCACCCGCGCGCACTCGGTTGATCGGCCGCGTCCCGGTTGGGTGGAAATGGATGGCGAGATCTGGTGGCAGGAGTTCACCCAGCTGACTCGCGAGCTGCTCGGCACATCCGGCGTCGAGGTCGTTGCGGTCGGTGTAAGCGGCATGGGACCGTGTGTGCTCGTAACGGACGAGAACGGCCGCCCGCTGCGCTCGGCGATCCTCTACGGTATCGACACGCGCGCGACCGCTCAGATTGAACGACTCACCGACGAACTCGGCGGTGCGGATGCGATCAGAGCGCGCAGCGGTTCTGCGCTCTCGACTCAGGCCGTCGGCCCGAAGCTCGCGTGGATCGCGGAGAACGAGCCAGGTATTTTCGCGAGGGTACGGCGCCTGTTCATGCCGAGCTCGTGGCTGGCCTGGAAACTGACGGGCAACTACCGGCTTGACCAGCATTCCGCCAGCCAATGCACCCCTCTCTACGAGTCGGCGACCGAGGCCTGGTATGAGCCGTGGGCGTCCGCTATCGCGCCGGATCTCGAGTTGCCTCCGCTCGTCTGGCCGGGTGACGTCGTCGGTACGGTGACAGTTGAGGCGGCGAGCGAGACGGGGCTGGCCGTCGGGATTCCCGTCATCGCCGGAACCATCGACGCGTGGTCGGAAGCGGTCAGCGTCGGCGCGCAGAAGGTTGGCGACCTCATGCTCATGTACGGCACCACGATGTTCCTCGTCAACACCGTGGCCGAGCCGCTGACATCACCGACGCTCTGGGGTACCGTCGGTGCGTTTCCCGGGACCCGCAATCTCGCGGGGGGAATGGCGACTTCCGGCGCCATAACCGAATGGCTGCGCGAACTGTTCGGCTCACCGGACTACCCCGAACTGATTGCACTGGCCGAGGCTTCCGGCCCGGGCTCCCACGGGCTGCTCATGCTGCCGTACTTCGCGGGCGAACGCACTCCCATTCCTGACCCGAATTCCCGCGGCATCATTGCTGGCCTCACGGTCTCGCACACGCGAGGGGACCTGTATCGGGCTGCGCTCGAGGCCACCGCGCTCGGCGTGCGTCACAACATCGAGGCAATGACGGCTACCGGTGCAGCGATCGAGCGGATCGTCGCAGTCGGAGGCGGCACACAGGGCAGCCTCTGGACCCAGATAGTTTCCGACGTTACCGGACTTCCGCAGGTGATTCCCACTCAGACGATTGGCGCAAGCTTCGGGGCGGCCTTCCTTGCCGCCTGCTCAATCACTCCGGTCAGCATTGAAGACTGGAACCCACCGAAAGAGATCCGACAGCCTCGCACCGAAATAGCGGCCGATTACGAAGAGCTGTATGAGCTTTATCGCGACCTGTACCCCGCGACCAGGGAGATCTCCCACGCACTCGCCGCGCGCCAGCTCCGGTTCTCCGGCCATGGGTGAATTTGGGATGTGACCGTTCAACGTTTGCCATGCCGACACAAAGGTCGGATACTTGAAATCGATTACATAGATCCTGACGGAGGGCCTACGCCATGAGTCACTACATCCTTCCCGACGTTGCCCAACGGCCCGTCACGGCCGAGAAGACCGTCTACACCATTGCTAGCGGAGACCTGCGCCTCTCGGCGAACGTTAAGTGCTGGCCGACGCAGCAGCAGCTCGAAGCGGATTTCGCCGCGGCGGTCGGGAAGCTGGGCTGGCGTGTGCAGCGCGGCCACAACGTCGACCGTGAAAAGGGCCATGGCTTCATCGACGGCCAGCGCGCCGGCATCGAAATTTTCAAGAACATACCGCCCACCGCACCACTGGTCGTGGTGAACGCGGTGTGGCAGTACAGCCACCATGTGCTCGCCGGACTGCGCACCCATCGCGGTCCCATCCTGGTCGTTGCAAACTGGGCAGGGGACTATCCCGGACTCGTCGGCCTGCTCAACCTCACCGGAAGCATGACCAAGGCGGACGTCGACTATTCGGCGCTGTGGAGCAAGGACTTCACCGACCAGTGGGCGATCGACGGTGTGAAGACCTGGCTTGAAACCGGGGAGATCGAGCACGATCACAGCCACGTGCGCGATCTTCCGGCACTGGATGTTTCAAGCCCCGAGGTCGAACTCGGTGTTGCGCTCGCGCGGCAGTTGAAGACGGACAAGGCCATCATCGGCGTCTTCGACGAAGGCTGCATGGGCATGTACAACGCGATCATCGACGACGAGTTGCTCAACCCGCTCGGGATCTATAAGGAGCGACTCTCGCAAAGCGCGCTCGTCGCCGAAATGGACAAAGTGACGGAGGCCGAGGCTGATGCGATCAAGGCCTGGCTCGACGAAGCCGGGCTCACCTTCCACTTTGGCGCGAACGAAGCCACCGATCTCACGCCAGCCCAGGTGCACAGCCAACTCAAGATGTACATCGCGGCACTGCGGATCAGTGACGATTTTGGGCTGGATGCCGTCGGCATCCAGTACCAACAGGGGCTGAAGGACACCGTCCCGGCCAGCGACCTGACCGAAGGCCTACTGAACAACGTCGAACGACCGCCGGTGTATAGCCGCGACGGACTACGAGAGCTGTTTGCCGGTGAAGCGCTCCCGCACTTCAATGAGGTCGACGAGGGCGTCGCCGTCGATGCGCTGGTCACCAACCGGATCTGGAAGGCCATGGGCCTGGACCCAGCCACCACGCTGCACGATATCCGCTGGGGTGAGGAGTATGGCG
>JAYTEZ010000071.1:0-4459 GCA_043734805.1 Microbacteriaceae bacterium | reverse complement strand
GAGTCGTAGTCGTCATCGAGGCTGTCGGTGGCCAACTCGGCATCACTCAGATACGTCTCGCTGTCCATTGCATCATCATCCCACTCCATCCGCGGTCAGTAATGCGACCGAGGTGAACGCGCGGTTAACGGGGCTCCCGTCCCGCCCCTGCGCCGCTCTCCCCGCCCGCTGCTCTCCTGCCCGCTGCCCTCCTGCCCGCTGCTCTCCCTCCCGCTGCTCTCCTGCCCGCTGCTCTCCCTTCCGAAAACGCAGGACATTCACCACCGCGACCCATCATTCGTGTTGGGATGACCCGTTTGGTGGTGAATCTCCTGCGTTTTCGTCGAAGAACCTACGCCGATCCGCGCACGGCGTACTGGATATCGATGGAGTGGTCGGTGAAGCCGAGCGAGCGGTAGAGCCGCACCGCCGGGATGCTGTCCGCCTCGACATACAGCAGTGCGGTACGGATGCCGCGCTCGGCAAGGCGCGCGAAGCCGGCGTCCATCAGGCGGCGGCCGAGCCCCTCGCCCTGCCGGTCCGGATCGACGCCCACGACATAGAACTCCCCACCGCGCTGATCGGAACCACTGCGCTGATCGGAACCACCGCGCTGATCGGAACTGGCGCTCTCGATCTTGAGCCAGCAGTACCCGACCATGGCGCCGTCGTGGTCGCCGTCACGGAGCAGGAGAAAGTCGGCCTCGTCGAACCAGGGCTCCGACCTGAGCTCCGCGAGGTCGGCGCGGGTCACCGCGCCCTGCTCGGGGTGGTGCGCGAAGACTCGGGCGTTGAGGCGCAGCCACGCCTCGTCGTCGACGCCGGATCGGAAGTGGTCGGTGGTGATGCTCTCGCTGGTCGAGCCGGCCGAGGCCCCCGGAACGGGTTCGGCCGCCAAAGCCAAAGCCGAAGCCAAAGCCGAAGCCGAAGCCGGAACCGGAACCGGAACCGAAGCCGGAACCGGGGCTCGCAGCTGCAGCAGTTCACGCACCGGTTGCAGCCCGTGGCTGCGGGCAAGGGCACGGGCGGCCGCGTGATCCCCGTGCGCCCAGATGAGCAGCCCACCGTTCGACCGGGCGATGATTGCCTCGAGCAGTGCGGTTCCGATGCCGTGGCCGCGGGCATCCGGTGCCACGACGAATTCGGCTTCGGTCGGCGAAACGATGGCCGCCGCATCGCCGCCGATGACGAGTAATTGTCGTTTGCCAGTCCTGAGGTCGATGAGGCTCTGGTCGGAGAACGGTGGCTGGCCATCCGCCGCTTCCGCCCGCGCCACGAGATCCAGCAAGCTGCGGGCCGACTCGGGGTCGGTCAGGTCAGGAGTTGACGGACTGGGCAAGGCGTTCGGTGTCATCGTCATAGACGTTGAAGCGGTAGCCGACGTTGCGAACCGTGCCGATGAGTGACTCGAGGTCGCCGAGCTTGGCGCGCAGGCGTCGAACGTGAACGTCGACGGTACGAGTGCCACCGAAGTAGTCGTAGCCCCAGACTTCGCTCAGCAACTGCTCGCGGGTGAAGACGCGGGAGGGATGCGTTGCGAGAAAGCGCAGGAGCTCGAACTCCTTGAAGGTGAGGTCGAGGGGCCGACCGTGCACCTTGGCGGAATAGCTAGCCTCGTCGATCACGACGCCGGAGGCATGGATCTTGTCGCTCGTCTTGTCGAGCGCCTGGCGTCCGATGACCAGACGGATGCGCGCGTCGACCTCGGCGGGCCCCGCGGTTTCGAGAATCACATCGTCGATTCCCCAGTCGGCAGTCACCGCAGTCAGGCCGCCCTCGGTGAGGACGAGCATGAGCGGCACGTTCACGCCGGTGGTGGTGAGAATCTTGCAGAGGGATCTTGCACTGGCCAGATCCAGGCGGGCATCCACGAGAATGAGGTCGCAACTTGGTGCGGTGATGAGGGCGGCCGGCTCGGCAGGAATCTGACGTGTCCGGTGGCTGAGCAGCCCCAGCGCCGGTAAAACGTCGCTGTTGACGGCCGAGGTCAGGATCAACAGCTGCGCCAACGGTCCTCCAAGTGCCAAATCACAGTCTAAAGGCAGTTTCGGCAGGGGGTCGGCGTGGTAGTGCAAGATTAGGGCGTGAGCATCGACAATCCGGATACGCGCCTTACGCTTCGCAGTGCGGTGCCGGTCTGGTTTCTGGTCACGATTGGCGCGCTTCTGATCGGCCTCTTTGCTCCCGTCGGCCAGTATCTGACCTGGCTGCCGATCGTGCTCGCGGCGAGCATCCTCATTACATTCTGCGTGCAGTTGGCGATCGTTCAGAAGGAGGGGCTCGTCAATCGGATCATGACGAGCCTTGGCGGCTCGGTCGTAATTCTCGCCGTTGCAACACTCGTTCTGGGTGCTCTGCAGCTGTCGACGACTTAGAATTGACCCATGTACCTTGCTCTGGAATTATTCTTCATCGGCCTGCTCATCCTGGCCACTCTGGCGATCGGGTACGTCTCCATCGTTGTGCTCTACAACCTGTTCCGGGGCCAGCGCTGAGGAGTCCGCGACCCATGATTGAACTCGACTCGCAGCTCCCTGCCGAACTCGTCCCGCTCTCCTGGCTGATCGGAGTGTGGGAGGGCACGGGGGTCGTGAACTACGACGTGGGTGACGAGACCCGCAACTACGAATTCGGGCACCGTTTGAGCTTCACGCACGACGGGCTGCCGCACCTCAACTACACCTCCTACTCCTGGCTGCTCGACGAGAACCTCACCCCGCTCGCGACCGAGACCGGCTACTGGCGGCTGAGCCGCGCGGCGACCGAAGGCGACCCGGGACCGGGCCTCCTGCCTGGCGTCGGCATCCGGCCGTTTACGAGCGCCCACGCGGTCGAAACGCTGCGCAATGCCACCGACGGTTTCGATATCGAGGTATCGATCCTGCATCCGGGCGGTGTGAGCGAGCTCTACATCGGTCAGGTGAAGGGTCCGCGCATCGACCTGGCGACGGATGCCGTGCTCCGCTCGGTCACGTCGAAGGAGCACACGGCGTCGACCCGCGTCTACGGTCTCGTCGATAACCATCTGCTCTGGGCCTGGGATATCGCCGCCCTCGGGCAGGAACTCGCCACCCACGCCTCCGGCAGACTGGCACGCCTTGAGTGAGATTCCTGGCGGTCCGGGCGCCAGCGATAGCCCGTTCCTTAATCGATCCGGTGCCGTAGACGGCGCCG
Organism: Microbacteriaceae bacterium; assembly: GCA_043734805.1. GTDB lineage: Bacteria > Actinomycetota > Actinomycetes > Actinomycetales > Microbacteriaceae > Lacisediminihabitans. Next base: position 1,306 of record JAYTEZ010000071.1, on the reverse strand, counting down.
GCGGGGACGCAGGCGTCCCCGCCCACTATGGCAACCCGCTCGGTGAGCAGCGAGCGCTCGCGGCAGGAGAATCGATCGTCGATCTCTCGCACCGCGCCGTGCTGTCGATCTCGGGGGCGGATCGCCTCAGCTGGATCGATTCGCTCACGACGCAAAGTGTCGCGAAACTCGCCCCGGGTGAATCGAGCGAAACCCTCCTCCTCGACCCGAACGGTCGACTCGAATATGCGGTGCGGCTGCTCGATGACGGTACAGAACTGTGGCTCTTGCTCGAACGCGAAGAGGCCACCGGTCTCCTCGCCTGGCTGTCGAAGATGCGCTTCATGCTGCGGGTCGAACTCGCCGATCGCACCCTCGAGTTTGCGACCATCGGCACGTTCGGCTCGCCGTCGCTTCCCGTCGCGTCGCCCAATGGCGTGCCGCTCGCCTGGCACGATCCGTGGGCATCCGTCACTCCGGGCGGCTACCAGTACGCCGGAGCAGACAACCATCCCGCGGCGGGATGGACCTACACCGAGCTGCTGGTCGCCCGTGCCGACCTGGCGTCGATCGAGCTCCCCGCCGCGGGCCTGCTCGCGCTCGAGGCGCTGCGAATTGCCGCCTGGCGTCCCAGGTTTGCGACCGAGGTCGACGAGAAATCCATCCCGCACGAGCTCGACTGGCTTCGGTCGGCCGTGCACCTGAACAAGGGCTGTTACCGCGGGCAGGAGACGGTCGCGAAGGTGCACAACCTCGGCCATCCGCCTCGCCGTCTCGTCATGCTGCACCTCGACGGTTCAGACTCTGTGCTGCCCGCGGCCGGTGACGAGGTCGTGCTCGGCGACCGGGAAAACGGCGACCCGGCGCTCGATGAAAAGGTCATTGGGCGCGTGACCTCGTCAGCGCGTCACTTCGAGCTCGGACCGATCGCGCTCGCCGTGATCAAACGCGGGGCGGATGTCTCGGCCGAACTTGCCGTTCGGTCGGAGGGCATGCTCATTCCGGCTGCCCAGGAGGTCATCGTGCCACCGGATGCCGGGGCCGCGGCCAATATCCCCCGCCTGCCACGGCTCGGCGCCGTCACGCGCTAGCGATGGAAGCCGACGCCCGCGGCCCCGGCTTTCTTCGAGGTCTGGATCCGCGAGCATCCGGTGCGCGGGCGCTCGATTCGATCGTGCCGGTGCTGCAGATCGTCATTTCGGCGACGGTGGCGTATGTGATCGCCCGCTACCTGCTCGGCCATGCCGTTCCACTATTCGCGGTGACCGTCACGATCTCGAGCCTTGGCTTCGTGCGAGATGCGCGGCCCGTACGGGTGCTCGAATCC
>JAYTEZ010000070.1:0-6158 GCA_043734805.1 Microbacteriaceae bacterium | reverse complement strand
CGGTTGCCGGTCCGCCCGTTTACCGGCCAGAGTGGCCGGCGGAGCCGAGTTGCCTTGTCGCCTGCACGACGCGTGCGGCCATTGCCGTCTCGGCGATTTTGCCCCAGGCGCGAGGGTCGTAGATCTTCTTGTTTCCGACCTCGCCGTCGACCTTCAGCACGCCGGAATAGTTCGTGAACATGGTGTCGGCGATGGAACGCGTGAAGGCATACTGGGTGTCGGTGTCGATGTTCATCTTCACGACGCCGTTAGCGACAGCGATCGCGATCTCCTCATCGGTCGACCCCGATCCGCCGTGGAAGACGAGGTCGAGCGGCTTGTCGCCGGTGTTGTACCGATTCGCCAGCCCGACCTGGATGTCGTGCAGCAGCTCAGGGCGCAGCTTGACGTTGCCCGGCTTGTACACGCCGTGAACATTGCCGAAGGTGAGCGCGGCCATGTAGCGGCCGTTCTCGCCGAAGCCGAGGGCCTCCACGGTCTGCACGGCATCTTCGATCGTCGTGTAGAGGTGCTCGTTGATGTCGTGGCTCACCCCATCCTCTTCGCCGCCAACGACGCCGATCTCGACCTCGAGGATCACGTTGATCGCCTTGAGCCGGGGGAGAAGCGTCGAGGCGATCTCGAGGTTCTCGGTCAGAGGTACGGCCGAGCCATCCCACATGTGCGATTGGAAGATGGGGTTACGCCCGGCCCGGACTTCGGCTTCCGAGGCCTCGATCAGCGGGATGACGAATCCGTCGAGGGCATTCTTCGGGCAATGGTCGGTGTGCAGGGCGACCGTGATCGGATAATTCTTGGCGACCTCGTGGGCGAAGGCGGCGAAGGCGAGGGCCCCTGCGGCACGGTTCTTGACGGAGTGCCCAGCGAAGTAATCCGCACCACCGGTCGTGACCTGGATGATGCCGTCGGAGCCCGCCTCGGTGAGTCCCTGCAAAACGGCGTTGATCGTCTGGGACGACGACACGTTGAACGCTGGGTAGGCAAAGCCATTGGCTTTTGCCTTGTCGAGCATGCCGGCATATTGCTCGGGGGTCGCAACGGGCATGTTTATCTCCTTGGGGGCTGGACTTCGCGCACGGATTCCGTGTGTTCAGTACGAGTCTATTGACTAAAGAAGCGCCGATCTTTCGAGTCCCGGTTAGCTCGAACCGCGCTTCATTGCGGATAGCCTTGACGGGTGAATACTGACTCTGGCTCCACTTTCCCGCACCCCGACCGCAACCTCGGCATGGAGTTGGTGCGAGCGACCGAAGCGGCGGCCATCCGAGCCGCCCCCTTTATCGGGCGCGGCGACAAGAATGCCGCGGACGGAGCGGCCGTCGATGCGATGCGAAAGTTCCTCGGCACCGTCAACTTCGACGGGGTCATTGTGATCGGAGAGGGCGAGAAAGACCACGCGCCGATGCTCTACAACGGCGAGCGGGTTGGCAACGGCCGAGGCCCAGCCTGCGACATCGCGGTCGATCCGATCGACGGGACATCGCTCACGGCGGCCGGTCGACAGAACGCGCTCTCGATGATCGCCGTCTCCGATCGCGGCACCATGTACGACCCCTCGGCCGTCTTCTACATGGACAAGATTGTGACGGGGCCAGAGGGCCATGGGGTCGTCGACCTGCGCAAACCGATCGGCGAAAACATCCGGGCCCTGGCTAAGGCGAAGGGCAAGGATGTCACCGACATGACCATCGCCGTGCTCGACCGTCCGCGGCATGTCCAGCTCATCGACGAGATCAGGGCAGCGGGCGCCGGCACCCGGTTGCTGCTCGACGGCGATGTAGCCGGTGGGATTAACGCCGCCCGGTACGAGACCCGGATCGACATGTGCGTCGGTATCGGCGGCACACCGGAGGGTATTATCACTGCCTGCGCGATCAAGGCGCTTGGTGGACTGATTCAGGGTCGGCTGTATCCCCGTACCGACGACGAGCGGCAGAAGGCGCTCGACGCCGGCCACGATCTCGACCGCGTGCTCGAGGCGAACGACCTGGTCACGAGCGATAACACCTATTTCGTCGCGACCGGGGTCACGGATGGCCAGCTCGTCGACGGCGTGCGCAAGAAGGGCCCAATCATCCGCACCGAAAGCATTGTGCTGCGCGGGAGATCCGGCACGATCCGACGGGTTAGCGCTGACCATCTCGTCGAGAAGTGGCTCTAGCGAAGCGGGCTACGCCTTCTGCACGGGCACGGGTGCGGACTCCGATTTGGGCGCGGGCGCGATTTCGAGAGCGTTGACGATTTCGAGCTCCGCCACGAGTTCGTACGCGCTGATATCCCGGGGAAATTCCTCGATCTCGGCCTGCGTGCCGAGCACCTTGGACTCGTCGAGCACACTGAGTTTGCGTGCCGACGGCAGCACCTGGCGTTCGAGCGATCCGACGAAGCCGTTGTAGTTTTTCACGGTGCTCTCGATCGAGCGTCCGAGCTTTTCCACGTGGCCGGCGAGGGTCGCGAGGCGACCGTAAAGTTCGCGACTCGTCTCGAAGAGCATCTTCGCTTCCTGCGTCACGACATCCTGTTGCCAGCTGAAGGCGACGGTCTTGAGCACCGACCAGAGCGTCACCGGTGAGGTGAGCGCGACGCGTTTGGAGAAGGCGTAGTCCATGATTCCGGGGTCGGCCTCCATCGCGGTTGCCACGAGCGACTCGCTCGGGATGAATGCGATCACCAGCTCGGGGGACGCGTCGAGCCCGGCCCAGTATGCCTTGCTGCCGAGGGTGTCGATGTGGCTGCGTACCGCCTTGACGTGCTGGCGGATGAACTGCTCGCGCCTGGCGCCTTCCTCGCCGGTCGCGGTCACGGCGATCTGGCTCGCTTCGAGGTAGGAGTTGAACGGCACCTTCGCGTCAACGGCGATGTTCTTGCCGCCCGGCAGGTGGATGACCATGTCCGGGCGACCGGCGCCGACATCCGAGGAGATGCTCGACTGGACGTCGAAGTCGACCCGTTCGATGAGGCCGGCTGCCTGCACGACGTTGCGCAGCTGGGTCTCGCCCCAGACTCCGCGGGTCGCATTGTTGCGGAGGGCAGAGGCGAGGGACTCCGCGGTACTGCGCAGTCTCTCCTCTGACTCGGTCGCGTTGCGGAGCTGCTGTGTCAGTTCCCCGTGCTGCTGGCTGCGCTGGGTTTCGAGCTCGGTGACCTTCTGCTGCATCGTGCGCAGCGACTCCTGCACGGGCGTGAGCGCCTGCAGCACCCTGCTCTCCTTCTGCTGCCGCTCCGTTTCTGCGAGCTGCTCCCGGCGCTGGCGCTCGATGAGTTCGCGGTACTGGTCCTGTTGGGTTGCGACCTGTTCCTTGAGGGCGATGGCCGTCGCCTGGATCGCGGCGAGATCCGCGCTGAGCCTCGACTGCGCCGCCGCACCCTCGGCGCGCACCTGCGAGAGTGCGTTCTCATGACGCGCTTCGATCAGCGCGGGGTCGGGGAGCGCGACCGTGGTACCGCGCCGACTGCGGGCGAGCAGCAGCCCGATCACTCCGCCGAGCAAAATTCCGAGTGCGAGGCCGACAGCGAGACCGATGATGAGCTGGGCTATGGGATCCATGAAACCAGTGTGACAGCGGCCAGTGACAATGCTCAGAGCGGCGCCGGAACCAGCAAACATTTCGAGAACAATACAGTCGGCCACAACCTCGAAATCGGGGTGCGCCGCGCGGCTAGCATTGCGGTATGGACATCGTGAAGCACTGGATTAATGGCGCATCTTTCGACGGCGATTCGACTCGCACGGCACCGGTTTACAATCCGGCTCTCGGCACCGTCGCGCGCGAGGTCAGGCTCGCAACGGTCGCGGATGTCGACGCGGGAGTAGCCGCCGCGAAAGCAGCGTTCCCGGCCTGGGCCGAGACCTCACTCGCCAAGCGCCAGGCGATCATCTTCAATTTCCGTGAGCTGCTCAATGCACGCAAGCAGGAGCTGGCCGAGATCCTCACCTCGGAGCACGGCAAGGTACTATCCGACGCCCTCGGCGAGATCGCGCGCGGCATCGAGGTCGTCGAGTTCGCGACCGGAATCCCGCACCTGATGAAGGGTGACTACAGCGAGAACGTCTCGACCGGTGTCGACGTCTACTCGACGCGCGAGCCGCTCGGCGTCATCGCGGTCATCAGCCCGTTCAACTTTCCGGCGATGGTTCCGCTCTGGTTCTTCCCCCTCGCGATTGCGGCAGGCAACGCGGTCGTGTTGAAGCCGAGCGAGAAGGACCCGTCGTCATCCGTCTGGATGGCCAGGCTGTTCGCGGAGGCCGGCCTGCCCGACGGCGTGTTCAACGTCGTGCACGGTGACAAGGTTTCTGTGGATGCCCTGCTCGAGCATCCGGATGTCGCCGCCATCTCGTTCGTCGGGTCCACCCCGATCGCGAAGTACATCTACGAGACCGGCTCGAAGCACGGCAAGCGCGTGCAGGCCCTCGGTGGAGCGAAGAATCACATGCTCGTGCTGCCCGACGCCGACCTCGACCTCGTCGCCGACTCCGCCGTCAACGCCGGCTTCGGCTCGGCGGGCGAGCGCTGCATGGCCATCAGCGCGCTCGTTGCCGTCGAGCCGATCGCCGACGAACTTATCGCCAAAATTGCCGAGCGGATGTCGGGGCTCACGGTCGGCGACGGTCGCCGCAACTGCGACATGGGTCCGCTCATCACGAAGGAGCACCGCGACAGGGTCTCCGGTTACATCGATATCGCGATCGAGGATGGTGCGACGGTCGTTGTAGATGGACGCGGTGTCGAGGTGGATGGCGCGGCCGACGGCTTCTGGCTCGGGCCAACGCTCATCGACGCCGTGCCGACGACGTCACGCGTCTACACCGATGAGATCTTCGGGCCGGTTCTTTCGGTCGTGCGGGTGGCGTCCTATGACGAGGGTGTCGCCCTGATCAACGCGAGCCAGTACGGCAACGGAACCGCGATTTTCACGAATGACGGTGGGGCCGCTCGCCGGTTCCAGCGCGAGGTGCAGGTCGGAATGATCGGCATCAACGTTCCGATTCCCGTTCCGGTCGCGTACTACTCCTTCGGCGGCTGGAAGAATTCGCTGTTCGGCGACTCGAAGGCGTATGGTCCGGACGGCATACATTTCTTCACGCGCCAGAAGGCAATCACGAGTCGTTGGCTCGACCCCTCGCACGGCGGCATCAACCTGGGCTTCCCCGAGAACCAGTAGCTGTGCCGGGTGCGTAGTGCCCACGCCACAGAACTACGGAGTGGTCGGGGCAGCCGGTGTCGGAGAGCGGCGAGCCCGCAGGCTGGCTGCAATCGTTGTTGCCGCGATGGTGATGAGTGCCCCGAGCAGCAGGGCGGCATCCTCACCGGGTTTCAGCAGGTGCAACTGCACCCCCAGGGTCGCGGCGGCGACCGGAACCCCGAGCTGTCCCGCGGCCATCACGGCCAGCAACCACGGCTGCCCAATTGCGCGAGCGGCAAGATGGGCGATGATGCCAGCGAGCCCGAGGCACAACCCTAGGAGGATCATCGACGGATCCTTGCCGAGGTTGGCGAGGTTGATGGATGCGCCGAGCCAGACGAAGAAGAGCGGCCCGAAGAAGCCCTCGGTGATGCCGAACAGCTGGCGTGCAAGCCGTCGCGGTTCGCCTATAGTGCCGACGACCAGCCCGAGTGCAAAGCCGGCGAGCATGATCGAGACGTGGGTGAGTTCGGCCAGGGCGGCGAGACCGAACAACAGGAGCAGGTTGATTCGCAGTTCGAGCGCAAATTTGCGCCGCTCCGAAAACTGGTGAAGCCTCTGTCGCATGCCGCGCTTGTCGAGGTTCCGCAGCAAAAGAAACAGCAGCACGGCACACACCGTGATGACAAGTGCGCCAAGAGCCGCCGGTCCTGCATTGGCCGGATCGATCGAGAGCGGAAGCACAACGATACTGACGGCATCGGCGATAGCCACCTGCGCGGTGAGCTGAAGTATCGGCGCGCCCGTCAGCCCGAGGGAGTTGATGATCGGCAGCACGAGCGCGGCGGAGGATGAGGCGATCACTACTGCATAGACCGTTGCGTGACCCGTGCCGAACGCGCTCGCCAGGCCGATGCCAAGCGCGGCCGCGACGAACCCGACAAGCGCTGCTCCGGCCAGGCTGCGTCCGAGCGCCGAACGCACGGCCGGATCCCGGACGGGAACGCGAGAGCCGACCACGAACATCGTGAGGC
>JAYTEZ010000069.1:0-5627 GCA_043734805.1 Microbacteriaceae bacterium | reverse complement strand
GTCGAGCGGATGCTTCAGTCCTCCGGTCGTCGGGTGGATCTCAGCTCACCGTTCGTCGACGCGTCGCTCCCCGACGGATCAAGGCTGCACGTCGTCATTCCTGACGTGACCCGGCGACACTGGGCGGTCAACATCCGCAAGTTCACCAAGCGCATCCGAGACCTGCAGAAGCTGGTCGCCCTCGGCTCGATCACTCATCAGTCGGCGGAATTTCTGCGAATGTGCGTGCTCTCCGGGCAGAATATCCTCGTCTCCGGCGCGACGCAGAGCGGCAAGACAACGATGCTGAACACTTTGCTTTCCGCCGCCCGCCCGGGCGAGCGCATCGTCACGGTCGAAGAAATTTTTGAGCTCGACCTCGCGGCGCGCGACACCGTCGCTCTGCAATGCCGCCAGCCGAGCCTCGAGGGCACGGGGGAGATCACCCTGCGCCGCCTGATCAAGGAGGCCCTGCGGATGCGCCCCGACCGCATCGTGGTCGGCGAAGTGCGCGAAGCGGAGTCGCTCGATCTCCTCATCGCGCTCAACTCGGGGCTGCCCGGCATGTGTTCGATCCACGCCAACAGCGCCAGGGATGCTCTCGCCAAGCTCTGCACACTGCCGCTGCTGGCCGGTCGAAATATCGACTCTTCCTTCGTCGTGCCGACGGTCGCCGCCTCCGTCGACATCGTTGTGCACTGTGAACTTGCGCGCAACGGGCAGCGGAGTGTGACGGAGATCCTTGCTCCGAGCGGCCAGGTCACGGGTGCGGTGATCGAGGCGAGCACCATTTTCTCGATGAAGCGTGGCCTGCTCGAACCGACCGGTAGCTACCCCACAAAGACGACGAAGTTTCGCGCCGGCGGCTTCGACCCGACGGCAGTGCTCGCCGGCGGTGGGGCATGATCCTCGCGCTCGGGTTGCTCCTCGGGTTCGGCCTGGTGCTGGCGATCTCGCCCATGATCTGGCCGGCCTCATCCGTCCAAGGGCGGAAAGCGAGCCCGCGCCTGCTCGCCATCCTTCGCGAGCGTCTCGCCCAGGCCGGGCTTCATTCGGTCTCTGTTCCCGCGCTCGCGGTCGTGGCGATTCTGGCGGCGGTGTCGGCCGCGGCTCTCACGTTCGCGATCATTCCGGTCATCGCTATCGCTATCATCGCGGCGATAGTTGCCCTCGTTCTCCCCTTCTCGATCGTGGGATGGCGCGCGAGAACCCGGCGCCGCGCAACGCGGGTTCTCTGGCCCGATCTGGTCGATCACCTCGTCTCCGCTGTGCGGTCCGGTCTCGCCCTGCCCGACAGCGTCGTCACGCTCGCGCACACCGGGCCGATTGCCACCAGGGAGGCATTCGCCAATTTCGAAAGCGAGTATCGGGCGACGGGCAACTTCGCGCTGTGTATCGACCAGCTCAAGGCCAGGCTCGCCGACCCGGTCGCGGATCGCATTCTCGAGACGCTGCGGATGTCGCGCGAGGTCGGTGGGAGCGAACTCACGATCGTGCTGCGAAACCTCGCCTCGTACCTGCGGCAGGAGATGGCGATCCGGTCGGAGGTCGAGGCGAGGCAATCCTGGGTTGTCAACGCGGCGAAGCTCGGCGTTGCGGCGCCGTGGATCATCCTGCTGCTGCTGGCAACCCGACCGGAGGCCGCCGCGGCCTACAACACGGCCGCCGGCGTCGTGCTCATCGTCGCGGGACTCTTCGTGACAGCGGTTGCCTATCGGGTCATGCTCGGGCTCGGCCGATTGCCCCAGGAGCGACGATGGTTCAATTGACCGCGCTCTCGGGCTGGGGCGTGCTCTGCGGTGTTGGGCTCGGAATCGGGCTGTGGTCACTCGCGAGCCTGGTGCCGCGCCTGAGCCGCCCGCGTCTCGTGAACCGGGTCGCCCCCTATGTCGTCGACGTCTCCCCGGGCGCTCGAGAGCTGCTCGCACGTCGCACGGTGGATCCGCTCCCGGTGGTTGGCGCCCTGTTCGGCCCGCTGTTCACCAGGCTGCGATCGATACTCGGAACGGCTCTCGGCGGAGCGGCAACGATCGAACTTCGACTGCGGCAATCCGGCAGCGCGCGCTCCGTCGAAGCGTTCCGTTCGAGTCAACTCCTGTGGGCGATCTGCGCGGCCGGAGTCGGTGTGCTCGCCTCGGTCGCGCTCTCGAGGGTCCAGCCGCTGCCGATCGGCATTCACATCGCCATCGTGGCGATCGCCGGAGTGGGCGGTGTCGTACTTCGTGATTATGTGCTGCAACGGGCGGCCAGGGCCCGCATGGAGCGAATTTCGAGCGAACTGCCGACCATTCTCGAATTCCTGACCCTGAGCCTCTCGGCCGGTGAAGGGATACTGGATGCGATCCGTCGCGTCTCCCGCGTGAGCCATGGTGAGCTGGCCGCCGAGTTCGCACGTGCGGTCGGCGCGGTCAACGCGGGCCTCCCGCTCGCCGAGTCGCTCATGAAACTGGCCGTCGGCATGCAGCTCCCCGCGCTCACGCGCTGCATCGAGCAGCTCACCGGCGCGCTCGAACGCGGCACCCCACTCGCAGAAGTTTTGCGCGCCCAGGCGCAGGATGCTCGCGACGAGGCCAAGCGCGAACTCCTCGAGATCGCGGGCAAAAAAGAGGTCGCCATGCTCGTGCCGCTCGTGTTCCTCATCCTTCCGATCACCATCATTTTTGCTATCTTCCCGGGCATTTTCGTTTTACAGCTCGGGCTGTGAAGCCAGTTACGAAAGGAAAACCATCATGTTGGGAGTCCGGGAATACTTCGCGCGCTTTACCCGCGAGGATCGTGGCGACGTGCCCGGCTGGGTGCTCATCACGCTCATGACGGCGGGACTCGTGATCATAATCTGGGGTCTTGCGGGACCGGCTCTCAGCAACGTGTTCCAGCAGGCGATCGAGCGAGTCACCGGCTTCTGATCCCATGCGCTCCCTCCGGATGCTGGTACGCCGTGACGATGGATCGGCCGCGGCCGAATTCGTCATGGTCGGGGCCCTGCTCACTATCCTGACGCTCTCGGTGCTCCAGCTCGGTCTGGCTTTGCACATTCGCAACACTGTTCTGGATGCGGCGGCCGAGGGAGCGCGATTTGCGGCGCTCGCCGATAACGGCCTGGGCGATGGGGTGGAACGGGCACGGGATCTCATCACGGTCGCGCTCGGCCCCGGCTATGCCGCGAACGTGACGGCGTCGTACGGAAGCTACCTCGGGCATCCGTCGGCCATCGTCACCGTGCGAACACCTCTCCCGCTGATCGGCTTAATCGGCGTTGAGGGCGGACTGGAGGTGGCCGGCCATGCTGCAGTGGAGACGCTGGAGTGACGACGATGGCGGCTCGGCCTCGCTCGAGTTCGTGACCGCTGGCATGATCCTGCTGCTGCCACTGGTCTATCTGGTGCTCACCATGGCGTCCATTCAGGCCGGTGCACTGGCCGTCGAGGGTGCAGCGCGCCAGGCGGTGCGGGTGTTCGTGCAGGCCGGAAGCACACGACAGGCGGAGGCGGAAGCCGAGAGGGCGATCGAGTTCGCGCTCAGCGACTACGGTCTGGATGCCTCACGGGCCAGTGTCGCTGTCTCCTGCTCACCGCGGCCGGACAATTGCCTCACCCGTCTCGGGCATGTGACGGTCTCGGTCGAGGTGTCGGTGACCCTGCCACTCGTTCCGCCGGCTCTCACGCTCAACATTCCTCTCAACATCCCGCTGCGGGCGACGGCGACCGAGCAGGTTTCCCGATTTTGGGGGGCACAGTGAACCGGCCGAACAGCACAGTGAAACGACTGGTCAACTCTGTGAAAAGAGTGGGCAACACCGTGCGTCGACGGGACAGCGAAGAGGGCTCAACCCTGCCGCTCACCATCTTCTACGGACTCCTCTCGCTCGTGCTCATCCTGCTCGTTGTTGCGGCGACGTCGCTCTACCTCGAGCGCAAGCGACTGTTCACGCTCGCCGACGGCGCGGCCCTCGTGGGAGCCGAGGCTTTCGATCTCGGCACGGTATCGCTCACGGCCGCCGGGCCGCGTCCCGTTCTGAAAACCGCGGCTGTCGCTTCCGCGGTCGGCGGATACCTCGCCAACGCTCCGGTCGACCGGTTCGAGTCGCTCAGGCTCGAGCGCGCCGAATCCACGGACGGACGCAGTGCCACCGTCGCACTCTCGTCCTATTGGCGGCCACCGCTTCTGTCGCTGCTCGTACCAGAGGGCATCCGAATCGATGTCACCGCTGTCGCGCGCTCGGTGTTCTTCTGAGTGTCGCCACCAGCGTTCACGCCTTTCCCCGGGGCTCCTGGGGAGCGTGTGGGGCGTAGCGCGGCACGTACCGCAGCAGCACGCCGGCCCCGATGAGTCCGAGCACACCGAGGGCGCCGCTCGCGAACGCGATCGACACAACGGCGGTCAGACCCGCGAGCGCGAGGGGAGCCGCCGCGCCGCCAGCATCACCGGTGAACCGCCACGCGCCGAGGAACGGTGCAGGGTTCCGCTGGTCCGCCAGGTCGGCGCCGAGCGTCATCAGGATGCCGCTGCCGACCCCGTTCGCCAGGGACATGAAGATCGCCGAGACGATGAACCAGGCGAACGCCTCGGGCACATCGTGCGTGAAGGCGAGGATGAGGTGGCCAACGCCCAGCCCGATCATCGAGGGCAGCGCACTCCAGAGGCGACCGAAGCGGTCCATGATCTGGCCGCTCGCGTAAAATAGTGCGAAGTCGATCGCCCCGGCCGCGCCGATGATGAGGGCCGTCTGCGCGTCCGGAATTCCGATGCTGACCGCCCAGAGCGGCAGGATCACCTGCCGACTTGCCCGCATCGCCCCGATCAGGGCCGCACCGGTGCCGAGACGGAGGAGAACGGCCCGGCTGTTCCAGATCGTGTGGAACAGCCCGCGCGCCTCATCGGCGACGAGCTTCTCGCCCTCCCGTTGGGGCGCTGGCGCACGGCTGGCAGCGATGGCCTCTGCCGGGTCGCGCAGCACAAACAGCAGGACGGCCGCACCGACGCATCCGACGATATGCACCCAGAACACCGACTGTGCGCTTCCGGTGAGGTGGATCAGCGCCGCGCTGATCAAGGGGCCGACGAAGTAGCCGAGGCGAAAGGTGCCGCCGAGCATCGAGAGCGAGCGAGCACGGTACGGGCGCGGGACGAAGCTCGTCATGAACGCGTGCCGCGCGAGGGCGAACACGGCGGTCGAGAGCCCGATCGCAAAAATCCCGAGGCCGAGAACCCAGGGGTTCTGCGCGAGCAACGCGGTCACGAGGCCGACGACCGAGAGCAGCGCCGCATAAATCATGGCGGTGCGTTCGCCGATGCGGGAGACGATCCAGCCACTCGGGATGTCGCCGAAAAGCTGGCCGAACATGATCATTGCCGCGATCAGGCCCGCGACGGCGAGGGAGGCACCGAGGTTGTTGGCGACGACGGGGATGATCGGGATGATCGCGCCCTCGCCGATCGAGAACAGGAGTGTCGGCAGAATAGCGGGTAGGGCGATGGAGCGGAAGCTGAAGTTCTGTTCGGCGCTACTCATCGCCGTGCAATTCTAGCCGTGCAATTCCAGCCCGGCGGGCGACCGGGCCGCCTTCCACAGTCGCGCTCCGGTAGTCTTGGGATGACATGGACGAGCTCGATTTTTCTGAACAGATCGTTGCGCTTCGCTCGACCTT
>JAYTEZ010000068.1:0-2902 GCA_043734805.1 Microbacteriaceae bacterium | reverse complement strand
GCCTCGGTCAACGAGCTCGACAGCAGGCGAGCGACCCGCGCCGTTATCGCCGGTGTCCGGATCGCCGTCGCACTTATGTGGATACAGAATGTCAATTGGAAGGTTCCCCCGGACTTCGGGCGCAAGGGCAACTATGGTCTCTTCGAGTTCACCAACGACGCGGTGCTGCACCCGGTCGTCGCGCCGTTCTCCTGGCTGGTCAAGAATGTGATCCTTCCCAACTTCACGGTTTTCGGGTATCTCACCCTCATCGTCGAGTTCAGCATCGGAGCTTTTTTGCTGGCCGGCCTGCTGACCAGATTCTGGGCCGTCATCGGCATCCTGCAAACCGTGGGGATCACGCTCTCGGTTCTGAACACTCCCCATGAGTGGCATTGGAGCTACTACCTGATTTTCGTCGCCCACTTCGTTGTGCTGGCAACCGCCGCTGGCCGTGTTGCGGGGGTCGATGGTCTGCTTCGTCCGCGCTGGTCGGCTTCGCCCCGCCGGATGGCGCGATTCGCCATGAGGCTGTCATGAGCGTCGCGGGGAGCGTCCTCCGTCGACGGCTATCGAGGATCGCAAGGCGTCGCACCATCATCGTGAGTGCGGTCACTGCGGCGAGCTCGATCTTCGCCTTGATTAGTTACGGCCCGCTGCGTCTTGTGCCGGTGAATTTATTACAGGCGATGATTCTTCTGGCGCTTGCGACGGTCGCGATCGTCGGCGTCGCGCTGGGCATTCGCGTCATCCCGCTCGGCGTCGGCGTCGTCATGATCGTGCTCGGCCTCGTACGTCTCGTCACATACGGGAACGGATCCGGCCTCATCACGGGTGGCGTCGGGACTGCCGCCCTGCTCGTGGGACTTGGAATGGCCTACATAGGCGTTGTCAGCGCCGACGACGGTGGTAAAGGCCGTGAAGAAGGCCGAGGCGACCGGCACACGTAGTAACCAGCGATCCGCTGGCGCGTCGCGCACCAACAATTCTCCAGCTAGCACTAACCCGTTGCGGCGAACTCCATCGGGTCGATGCGCGTCAGTCCCGGAATCCCGTCGAAGGCGGCGTCGGGCGAGATGATCCGCTCGATGCCGTAGGCCAGCGCCGTCGCCGCATATACGGCATCCCTGCCTCGGATGGTGGGGATGCGTTCGATCAGGTCGAGGGACAGGTCGAGCACTTCCCGATCGAAATTGAGGAGTGTGCAGACGGAAGAGACGTCCCGACCGTCTGCTGCCGCCAGGGCGTGATTATCGGTTCGCCGGAGCCTGTGGTGCACAAGCTCCTGGACCATCTCAACACTTGCATACGCGCGAATTTCATCGCGTGCGGCGCTGTTCATCACCGCGCGGCAGGAGTCCTTATAGCGGTGATTGTCGCCCAGGGAGTAGATCGCTATGGCACTGTCGAGGAGCATCGCCCGCTCGATCACGGCAGGTCACGCAGGTAGTCGCGCTCGAACGACTCCTTCTCTTCCTCCCAATTGATGGGTCCGATGTCGGGAAGCTCATCTGCGCGTGCAAACAGCCGGGGGAGGGCCTCTTGCTTGCTGGTCCTGCGAGTGCGCAACCGCTCGTCGACGGCCTCACGGATGATGGCGGCGACACTCTGTTGCTGCGCCGCAATGTTTTACTCTGGAAGACATGCCCCCTCATAACCAGCCGGGTCGCGGCGACAAGAAACGTCCGAGCACGAGAAAGGCGAGCACGAGGCCAGGCAACGTACGTCAAATCCGGCCGACACCCGCATCCGGTACCGGAAAATTGCCGCATCTCGAGTTGCTGGCCGGAATCGACGAGGCGCTTCGCTCTCCCGATCCTCTGGAGTTGCTGATGCTGGCAAGCGGGATTATCGCGACCCTCGATCCTCGTCAACAGAGTCCGCTGGAAGTCGACACCGGTCGACTGACCCTGGTCGACCTGTGCGAATCATTCATCGAAGCCGGATACAGGCAGACGGATGCCCTGCTGAAAGTCATCGGCGAGATGGCGGGCGACGACCTGATGCGAGAACGAATTCGTCGAACTGTCGCCGAACGTCGACACGCGATCCCGGGGTGGGTGCTGCGACTCGACGAGGTCCGGCCATACCGCACCGTCGAGATGACCCATGTGTTGCGTGACGGCGACAATGTCGTAGTGGGAGTGACGCTGCCCGGCAAAAGCGAGTTGAGTCTGGTCGTCTACATCGACCACAACCTGGGAACGATCGTCAAGGACGCGTTTGTACTCGGTGCGCCGATCGACGAAGTGATGGTGTCCTGGACCGTGGTCGATCCGCTCAGCGGCGCCGAGATGGGCGATCTGCCGCTCGCCGATGCGCGCGCGCGGATCACCGCCTCAATCGGCGCCGGCGCCATGACTTTCCCGCCATTCGAAACCGACAGCTGGCCGGCGTGCCGTCCCCTTGTCGAGTGGATCGTGTCGATGCTTCCCGAGGGTGGCTCCGGCTACGAGCGTCCGGAGTGGAGCGAACGACAACTCGCGAAACTCACCACATCCTTTTTCGCCTCTGAATACGGATCCCCTCTCGACGATGAAGACCATCGATCGCTTTTTCAGTCGATCCTGTGGTTCGGAACGGACTACGGCCCCGGCGATCCGCTGCGCTGGAGTCCGGTATCGGTCGAAATTCTGCTTGCCGATTGGATCCCCCGCAAAATCATCGCCCCACCCGACCACCTCAGTAAGGCGCCGTCAGTGGTGCGGGCCTTCATCCGATACAGTCACGCCGAACGCTCAATCCCCCGGGAGCTGACTGAACAAACGCTGGAGTCGGTCGACCTGTGGGAGCCCGACTATCAGGATGCCATCGGCTCCCCCCGGCATCAGGGCGCGATGGCGCTCCTGGAGCGCATCGGCGCGCTCGATGGATTCGACCCGGACTGGGATGACGGGGTGGACATCGAACAATTGAGCCACGA
>JAYTEZ010000067.1:0-3414 GCA_043734805.1 Microbacteriaceae bacterium | reverse complement strand
TTCAGTTCGACCAGGTCGACGATGCGTTCGAAGCCGAGGGAGAAACCGATCGCGGGTACGTCGGTTCCGAGGAATTTGCCGATCATTCCGTCGTAACGGCCGCCGCCGCCGAGCGAATACGCGAGGTCCGGGTGCTCGACCTCGAAGATCGTGCCGGTGTAGTAACCCATGCCGCGCACGAGGAATGGATCAAAGCGCAGACGCGATTGTGAAATCCCCGCCCCCCCGACGGCGTCACCGAGTGCGGCGAGGAATGCGATCACCTCACGGTCGACTCCGGCGGGAAGCTCGGCGCTCATCTGCCGCGCATCCAGCGGGATGCCGGCACCGTGAAATCCAGCGAGATGGGCGTCGAGGGCAACGATTGCCTCCTCGGCGAAACCGCGCTCGCGGAGTTCCGCGATCACCCCATCCGGACCCAGCTTGTCGAGCTTGTCGATCGTGACGAGAGCCGCCTCGTGCTCAGCCCGAGGGAAGCCGACGGAATCGAGCAGTCCGGTGAGCACCCGACGGTCATTGATTCGGATGGTGCAGTCCGTCAATCCGAGCGCATCGAGCGTTGCCACGGTAGCGACGATGAGCTCCACCTCGGCGAGCGGACCCTCCGCGCCGATGATGTCGATATCGCACTGCACGAACTGGCGGTAACGGCCCTTTTGCGGGCGCTCGGCACGCCAGACCGGCGCGATCTGAATGGAACGGAAGACCCTGGGCAGCTCCGACCGGTGCGTCGCATAGAAGCGAGCGAGGGGCACGGTCAGGTCGAAGCGCAGACCAAGGTCCGCGAGTTCGAGCGGATCCTTTGCAGCGGCGAGGTCCGCGGCCGTGAGTCCGCGTTTGAGCACCCCGAAGGCGAGCTTCTCGTTGTCCCCGCCGAGGCCGGCGTGCAGGCGGTGGGCGTCCTCCATCACGGGAGTCTCGATCTCCTCGAAACCGTGCGCCGAGTACACCGAGCGGATGACGGCGAGAACGCGCTCGCGCCGCGCCTTCTCCGCCGGCAGGAAATCGCGCATGCCACGGGGCGGGTTTACGGAGCTAGCCATGTGACGTTTCTATCAGGTTGTGCGGCTCGTTTTCGCTCGACTCAGCGCGCGGGTTATGCTGGATGAGCGCATGCGCGACGCATCGTCGACGATTAACATCCGACTCTCAACCGCAAGTGCCACAATTTCGTGAATAGAGCATTCGATGCTTTACACGCCACGACCAGGTTCACGGATCGGGTAAATCCGCTGGACCTGAGTTTGGTATGGCTGTTTGCTGTGGAATTCCCAGCGAAATAGCCGCGCCAGACAGCGGTGCCCTCCTCATTCGGGTTGAGGGGGGCACCATCAATCTCAGCCGGCATCTCAGCCGGCAGCGGTGCCGATGATTCCCGCGTCGAACGGGTCGGACTCCGCCTCGCGAATCTCGTCCTGCAGCTCGCGCAGGGTTACCCGCAACGCACGTTCCGCATCGAGCCCGCTGGCCTTCGCCGAGGATACAATGGCCAGCAGCAGGCCACCGAGCTGCTGCTCGTCGCTGACGGGGACGACCGCCGGGGCGTCCGTTGCAAGAACGCCGATCTTCTGCGCACGGCCGATGAGCTTGTCGGCGAGCGCGAGAGCCGGCATGCCCTGCGGAATGCCGTCGAGCACGCTCGTGCGATGCGGCTTCTCGACCGCCTTGAGATCGTCCCAGACTGCCATCACGTCATCAGCGGTCGTGATGTTCATCGCCGATATGGCCGTGGCGTCGCCGAAAACGTGCGGATGTCGCCCGATCATTTTCGCCGTCATGTGTGCGGCGACATCCTCGATGTCGAACCGCTCGGTCTCGGATACCGCCGCGATATCGGCGTGGAAGATCACCTGGTAGAGCACGTCGCCGAGCTCCTCGATGAGCTCGTCGCGGCTGCCGCCCTCGATCGCCTCGACGAGCTCGTAGGTCTCCTCGATGAGGTACTGCACGAGCGATTCATGCGTCTGCTCCCGATCCCAGGCGCAGCCCCCCGGCGCGCGCAGGCGGGCGAGCACCGCAATGAGTTCGTCGAGCTTCGGATGCGGCTGGTCGGTCATGCGTCCAATCCTGCCCCCTCAGCAGGCTCCCTTCCTGCGCGGGAGAGAATGGGGCGTGCTCTCCCCCGACCTGTTCGCGAGTCGCGTTGTGCTGTGGGTCGCCCTCGCCGCGCTCATTGGGCTGCTCGTCTTGCGTGCCGTGCGAAAGGAACGCAAGGAATACCAGCGCTTCAAGCGGTTCGAACGCACAAAGAACCGCCAGGCGATGATGCGCAAGTGGCTGCTGGATTCGCTGGCCACGTTTGGTGTCGCCACGATCGTCATCCTTCTGCTCACCTGGCAGTACGTGCCGCGACTGCTCGAGGCGGTGCGCTCCTGGCCGGTTGCCGGCTGGTTCCGCTCGGTGCTTCATGACACCGGCGCACTGGTGCCGGGGATCGCTGTCGCAAGTGCCATCGCGCTGGTGGCCGGGACCATACTGGCCGTCTACCTGGTCCGCACGGCGGAGAACGTTCCGACCATCGGCGACATCGGCGCGCTCCTGCCACGCAATCGACGTGAGCTGATCTACGGAGCGGCGCTCTCGGTGAATGCGGGGGTCGTCGAGGAGCTGCTCTTTCGACTCGCGGTACCCGCCCTCGTGTTCGGCGCGTTCGGC
Organism: Microbacteriaceae bacterium; assembly: GCA_043734805.1. GTDB lineage: Bacteria > Actinomycetota > Actinomycetes > Actinomycetales > Microbacteriaceae > Lacisediminihabitans. The sequence goes on along the minus strand of JAYTEZ010000067.1, from coordinate 759 downwards.
AATGCACCCGTCGCGGTCGCGGTAAGCGTGCTGCTGTTCGGGGCGCTGCACATCTACCAGGGGTTGCCCGGAATCATCGGGGCGGCGCTGATCGGCTCACTTCTCATGGGGCTCTATCTCGCGACCGGCACCATCCTCGTGCCCATCATCGCGCACGCGCTCATCGACCTGCGCTCGCTCGTGCTCATCCCGATGCTGGTCTACCGGGTGCACACGAAGGCCTCCTGAGCGCCCTGCCCGGCACTGTGACGGCGCTCATCGGGCCCAACGGCTCAGGCAAGACAACGCTCATGCTCATGCTGGCCTCGCTGTTGCGGCCCGACTCGGGCAGCATCCGTATCGTCGGTTTCGACCCGACTGTCGACACGGCAGCCGTGCGATCGCGAGTGGGCTGGATGCCCGATCTGCTCGGATCGTGGAACTCGCTGAGTGTGCGCGCCACCCTCGAAACCACGGCGCGCCTCTACCGCATCGACAAGCTCGCCGCCTCCGCGCGCGCCACCGAGCTGATCACCCCTGTGGGGCTGGACGCGCTCGCGAGCCAACCGACCAGGGTGCTGTCTCGCGGGCAGAAACAGCGACTGAGCCTCGCTCGAGCACTCGTTCATGACCCCGCGGTTTTGGTGCTCGACGAGCCGGCATCGGGGCTTGACCCCCAGGCGAGGATCGAGCTGCGCCAGCTGGTGCGGCGGGTCGCATCCGAGGGTAAGACCGTGCTCATCTCGAGTCACGTGCTCGCCGAACTCGATGAGATGGCCG
>JAYTEZ010000066.1:0-7130 GCA_043734805.1 Microbacteriaceae bacterium | reverse complement strand
CCGAAGCGCTGACGTTCCGGCCCGAACTCGTCGTCGAGATATTCGCTACGCCGACCGCGCTCGACCGCTACACCGCGCTTGCCCAAGCGGCGGCGGCGGCGGGAGTGGACGTTCAGTTCGTGACAGAACATGTGCTTGACACCATGGCCGATACCGTCACCCCCCAGGGCATCATCGCCGTCTGCCACCAGTTTCCGACCTCGGTCAAAGACATCCTGCGCTCGGGGGCAACCCTCATCGCCATTCTCGAGGAGGTACGCGACCCCGGCAACGCCGGCACGATCATCAGGGCAGCGGATGCCGCGGGGGCCGACGGCGTGATCCTCACCGGCCGAAGCGTCGACCTGTATAACCCGAAGGTCGTTCGCGCATCAACCGGATCGATTTTTCACCTTCCCGTGGCGGTCGGTGCCGAGCTTGAGTCGGTGCTTGAGAAGGCCAGGCATGCCGGTCTCACGATTCTCGCTGCCGACATCAAGGGCGACGATCTGCTGGAGGCCCGCTCCGAGGGCGTGCTGGGCCAGCCGACAGCGTGGCTTTTCGGCAACGAGGCACGTGGTCTGTCCGACGAGCACTTCGCGTTGGCCGATCGCGCGATCGCCGTGCCGATCTATGGCCATGCCGAGTCGATGAATCTCGCGACCGCGGCATCCGTCTGCCTGTACGAAAGCGCATTCGCCCAGCGGTCATAGAACGGGACCGGCACTATTCGGCGTTTCTGTTCGCCCTAAACTTGGGGCTTGTGTCAGAACTCCAGATCATCACCGAAGAAAATGTCGCCACTGCGGTGGATGCTGCGCTTTCAGCCATCGCCGAAGTGGTCGACACGACGGGCCTGAAGGCCGTTCGTGCGGAGCACATTGGTGAGGCCTCCGTGCTTGCCCGGCTGAACTCAACTCTCGGATCGCTGCCGAACGACCAGAAGGCCGCGGCTGGCAAGCTCATGGGGCAGAGTCGCGGCCGCGTGACGAAGGCGCTTGAGCAGCGCGAAGCCGAGCTGGCTGTCGCTGAAGAACACGATCGGCTGGCGGCAGAGGCGGTGGATGTCACGGCGCTCGCATCACGCTGGACCCCCGGTGCGCGTCATCCGCTCAACCTGCTGCAGGAACTGATCGGCGACGTCTTCGTCGGTATGGGCTGGGAAATCGCGGAGGGTCCCGAACTCGAGAACGAGTGGTTCAACTTCGACGCGCTCAACTTCGATGAGGATCACCCGGCCCGCGCCATGCAGGACACCTTTTTCGTCGACCCGGTCGAGGAGCACCTCGTGCTGCGCACGCAGACAAGCCCGGTGCAGATCCGCACCCTGTTGAACCGTGAGCTGCCGGTCTACGTGATCTCGCCCGGCAAGGTTTTTCGCACCGATGAGCTCGACGCGACCCACACGCCGGTGTTCCACCAGGTCGAGGGCATCGCGATCGACAGGGGCCTCACCATGGCGCACCTGCGTGGAACCCTCGAGCATTTCGCCCGCATCATGTTCGGCGACGAGGCGAAGATCCGCCTTCGACCCAACTATTTTCCGTTCACCGAACCGAGCGCCGAGATGGATGTCTGGCAGCCGAACGCCAGGGGCGGCGCGCGCTGGATCGAATGGGGTGGCTGCGGCATGGTCCATCGCAACGTGCTGCGCGCGGCCGGTATCGACCCGGACGAGTATCAGGGCTTCGCCTTCGGCATGGGCATCGAGCGCACGCTGATGTTCCGCAACAACCTCGCCGACATGCGCGACATGGTCGAGGGCGACATCCGGTTCAGCCAGCAGTTCGGCATGGTTCTCTGATGCGCGTTCCCATTAGCTGGCTTCGCGAGTTCGTCGATGTTCCGCTCGATTCGACACCGGATGACGTTCATGCCGCGCTCGTCAGCGTCGGCTTCGAAGAAGAAGACGTGCACGGGTTCGAGGTGAGTGGACCCGTCGTCGTCGGCGAGATCCTCGAGTTCACGCCAGAGCCACAGAGCAACGGCAAGACGATCAACTGGTGTCAGGTTCGCGTTGCTCCCGACGGCGAGTCAGCGGCCGACGGGGGAGAAGCCGTTCGCGGCATCGTCTGCGGCGCCCACAACTTCGTGACCGGCGACAAAGTCGTGGTGTCATTGCCGGGGGCCGTGCTACCGGGACCCTTCCCCATTTCCGCCCGAAACACCTACGGGCACGTCTCGGACGGCATGATCGCCTCCGCGCGCGAACTGGGCCTCGGTGAGGAGCACGACGGCATCCTTCGCCTGGCGTCCCTCGGCCTCGATCCGGAGGTTGGCACGGATGCCGTTGCCCTGCTCGGCCTCACCGACTGGGCCGTTGAGGTCAACGTCACCCCCGATCGCGGCTACGCATTCTCGATCCGGGGCATCGCACGGGAGTATGCACACGCGACCGGCGCCGAGTTCCGCGACCCGGCGCTGTCGGCGGCGAAACCGTTGGAAATTCCCGATGGGTTTGCGGTGACCATTGACGACCGAGCACCGATCCGCGGGCGCGTTGGCGCATCCGTTTTCGTGACGCGCGTGGTTCGTGGTATTGACGCTTCGCGACCGTCGCCCGCCTGGCTCGTGGCACGGCTGAAACTAGCCGGTATCCGTTCGATCTCGCTGGTCGTCGATATCACCAACGCGGTCATGATCGAACTTGGGCAACCGATCCATGCCTACGACCTCGATGCGATCGCCGAGTCACTGGTAGTGCGCCGCGCTGAGCCGGGGGAGCAGCTCGTCACTCTCGATGGCCAAAGCAGAAAACTGCACCGGGAAGACCTCCTCATCACCGACGGCTCCGGCGCTATCGGTCTCGCCGGGGTGATGGGCGGGGCATCGACCGAGATTGGGGCGACGACCACTAACGTGCTCATCGAGGCGGCGAACTTTGATCCGGTGTCGGTGGCGCGCACCGCCCGCCGTCACAAGCTACCGAGCGAAGCGTCAAAGAGGTTCGAGCGTGGCGTCGATCCGCAGATCGCAGAGATCGCAGCGTCCCGTGTCGTGCAGCTACTCGAGCAACTATCCGGGGGCCACGCGGATTCGCTCGGCTCGCGTCACTGGACCGTGCCGTCACCTGAGCCGATATTGCTTCCAGATGGCTACGTGACGGCGATTATGGGGGCGGACTACTCCGACGACGAGATCCGGGTGTCCCTCACCGACATCGGCGCAGTGATCGAGCCCGTCTCTGGTGCACTCATGGTCACGCCGCCGAGCTGGCGCCCCGACCTCACGGATAAGGCAACGCTGGTAGAGGAGGTCGCCCGGATTGTGGGCTACGACCGCATTCCGGCCGTGCTTCCGACCGCTCCTCCTGGTCGCGGGCTGACCCGGTCCCAGCGTCTTCGCCGGGGCGTGGCCCAGGTGCTCGCGGCCAACGGGCTGACCGAGGTGCTGTCGTATCCCTTCGTCTCCCGAAGCTCGAACGACCTGTTCGGTTCTCCCCTGGAGGGCACGGTGAGTGGAATCAAGCTCGCCAACCCGCTGGACGCCGAGGCGCCGTTCCTCCGCACCTCCCTCATCCCCGGGCTCATCGAAATCTCGCGTCACAACCTGTCGCGGGGCCTGGTCGACCTGGCCATCTACGAACTCGGATCGGTGTTCCGTCCCGAGGCCGGGCAGAGCTATGGCAGCGGCCCGCTGCCCGCGGGAATCGTTCGGCCCACCACGCCCGAACTCGACGAGCTTTTCACCAGCATTCCGCCGCAGCCGCACCATGTCGGAGCACTGTTCGTCGGTGCGGCGATCGCCAAGCAGCCCGGCCAGGCTGCTGTGCAGCACGGGATAGCGGATGCCCTGGATGCCGCCCGCCAGATCGCCGCAGCCGTCGCTGTCACGGTCTCGATTCGGCAGGGTTCGCATCACGCGCTGCACCCCGGGCGTACCGCCGAGCTGTTCGTCGGCGAGCAGAGCGTCGGATTCGCCGGTGAGCTGCTGCCGGCGCTCGCGGAGCAACTGGACCTGCCGCGGGTCACCGCGATTCTCGAGCTCGATCTTGGCCTGCTGATCGACATCGGGTCTCGCGAAGTCTCAGCCACCGTCATTGCGACTTTCCCCGCCGCCACCCAGGATCTGTCGCTCGTCGTGCCGGTCGACGTTCCGGCCGGAGGAGTACTGTCCGCCATTATCGATGGCTCCGGAGATTTGCTCGAGGAGGCGCGTCTCGTCGACGACTATCGCGGCAACGGGGTCCCCGTTGGCTCGAAGTCCATCACGTTCGCACTGAGATTCCGTGCCCCCGATCGCACCCTCACCGCGATCGAGGCGACCGAGGCCAAGCTCGCGGGTGCTTCCCTCGCTGGCGAACGGTTCGGTGCCACGATCCGTGAATAACGTCGTCGCATCCGTTCTCCACTAGGCTTGTGCTGTGGAAATCAACCGCAACAACGGATTGGCCGGGCGTCGCAGTTCACTGCGTCGTAGCCTCCGCGGTGAGCGAGCAGGGGCGACGCTTCACGTCTGACCGGTTGCCTCAGGCACCACGTCTCAGCACAGCGTCGCCGGACCATCCCCAGTCCATCCGCTCACCAAGGCCAATCCGCTCAATAAGGCCAATCCGCTCAATAAGGCCAATCCGCTCAATAAGGTTCAACTATGTCCTATTCCGTTGCCGTGGCCGGTGCCAGCGGCTACGCCGGTGGCGAGCTGCTTCGGCTGCTGTCCCAGCATCCCGAGTTCCAGGTCACGACCGTCACGGCTTTCCAGAGCGCCGGGCAGCTACTCGGTGCGGTGCAGCCGCATCTGCGCTCGCTCGGCCACCTCACTCTGCGTGACACGACGCCGGAAAACCTGGTCGGGCACGACATCGTTTTTCTCGCGCTCCCGCACGGACGATCGGGGGAGCTCACCGCGCAACTGCCGTCCGACACCCTGGTCATCGACTGCGGCGCGGATCACCGCCTCGAAAGCCCGGACGATTGGGCGGCGTTCTATGGTGGAGAGTACTTCGGTGCCTGGGCCTACGGGGTGCCGGAACTGCCGGTCGGTGACGGGAAGCAGCGTGAGCGCCTCGCCAACACGAAGCGGATCGCCGCCCCCGGCTGCAACGCGAGCGCCGTTGCCCTGGCCGTGGCCCCCGGAATCGCGGCCGGAGTGATTGAGGAACGCGACCTCGTCGCGGTGCTTGCCGTCGGGCCATCCGGTGCGGGCAGGGCTCTCAAGGTCGACTACCTCGCGAGCGAGATTCTCGGCTCGGCAAATCCCTACGCGGTCGGTGGTACACACCGTCATATCCCCGAGATCCAGCAGGCACTCCGCGCCGCAGGAGCCAGCGCGCCCACGATCTCCTTCACGCCGATCATCGTTCCGATGTCCCGAGGCATCCTGTCGACAGCGACCGCCCGGGTTGCCCCCGGCGTCTCGGCCGCTGACGTTCGCGCTGCCTGGGAAGACGCCTACGCCGACGAGCCGTTCGTGCACGTGCTGCCGGCGGGGCGGATGCCGCGAACCGGCGACGTTCTCGGTTCGAACATGGCGCTCATCGGCATCGCGATCGACGAAGCCGCTGGCCGGGTCGTTACGGTGGCGGCGCTTGATAACCTCGTCAAAGGCACGGCCGGAGCCGCCATCCAATCCGCCAACATTGCCATTGGTCTGCGGGAGACGAGCGGCCTTCCCGTGGACGGAGTTGCACCGTGAGCGTCACGCATCCGAGGGGTTTCGAGGCCGCGGGAGTCGCATCCGGTCTCAAGGGAAAGGGCGGCAAAGACATCGCGCTCGTTGTCAATCGAGGGCCGAGCCAGGCTGCTGCCGCAGTTTTCACGAGCAATCGGGCCCTGGCGAATCCGGTCATCTGGTCGAAGCAGGTGATCGCCGATGGGATCGTGAGCGCGATAGTGCTCAACTCTGGTGGAGCGAATTGCTATACCGGTTCGCGGGGTTTCCAGGTGACACACTCGACGGCTGAGCACACCGCTCAGCTTCTCGACGCCTCCGCGTCCGACGTGCTGGTCTGTTCCACCGGTCTCATCGGCGAACAGCTCGATCTCGACCGGGTAATCTCCGGTGTGACGGCGGCGTATGGCCTGCTCGACGCGGACGGCGGCCCGGATGCGGCCCTCGCCATCATGACCACCGACACGCACCCGAAGCAGGCGCTCATCGAGCGCGACGGCTGGTCGATCGGTGGCATGGCCAAGGGGGCCGGGATGCTCGCTCCGGGACTCGCGACGATGCTCGTGGTGATCACAACCGACGCGGACCTGCCGTCCGCGCAACTGGACGAGGCGCTCCGTGCCGCGACCCGGGTGACCTTCGACCGCCTCGACTCCGACGGCTGCATGTCGACAAACGACACCGTCGCCCTGCTCGCGTCGGCGGCATCCGGAATCTCGCCCGACCCCCGGGAGTTCGCCGCGGCCCTCGCCGAATTGTGCGCAGACCTCGCGACGCAACTGCAGGAAGACGCGGAGGGAGCCGCCCACGACATCATGATTCAGGTCGTGAATGCAGCAACCGAGGATGACGCCGTCGAGGTCGGTCGAGCGGTCGCTCGCAACAATCTCTTCAAAGCCGCCGTCTTCGGGAACGATCCGAATTGGGGTCGCGTGCTGGCGGCCGTCGGCACAACCCAGGCTGCATTCGACCCCTACAACATCGACGTGACCATCAATGGCGTGCGGGTGGCCCACGCGGGGGAGCCCGACCAGTCGCGCGATCTCGTCGACCTCACCGGTCGTGGCGTTCACCTCGTGATCGACCTCAACGCTGGCACGGCGACGGCCACGATCCGCACCAATGACCTCACCCACGATTACGTGCACGAGAACAGTGCGTACGCCAGCTGATGGGCGCGCACAGCTCTGAAGGCTCGGCTAAAGCCAGCGCCCTCATCGAATCCCTTCCCTGGCTGCGAGCGTTCCAGGGGCAGACGATCGTGGTCAAGTTCGGCGGAAATGCCATGGTCAACGACGACCTCAAACGGGCGTTTGCGGAAGACATGGTCTACCTGCACCAGGTGGGGGTGCGGCCGGTCGTCGTCCATGGCGGCGGACCGCAAATCTCGGCAGCACTCGCGGAGCGCGGGATCTTCAGCGAGTTCCGCGGCGGACTTCGCGTGACCAGCCCCGAAGCGCTCGAAGTCGTGCGGGAGGTCCTGACCGGCGAGGTCGGGCCGGAGCTTGCCGCGCTCATCAACAGGCACGGGCTCCTCGGCA
>JAYTEZ010000065.1:0-4957 GCA_043734805.1 Microbacteriaceae bacterium | reverse complement strand
ACGTAGCGTCCACTGCCGTGGACGGGCGCCGTCAGCATCGTCGAGCGGCGCTTACCGCTTGAGCGGCCGATCGTGTGGAGTTCGACCGCCGGAATGGAGCCGATCGACCATCCGATCCGCCCACCGGAGAGTGTCAGCAGCCCCCGGTGTGCCAGGCTCATCGTTTTCATTTGCAGGTCCGTCAGCCCATTGCGAAAGCTCATGGTCGAAGCCTACGAGGTTCCGCAATCGAGTCTGCGTTGCAGCCGAGACCCGATCTGCCTCCTCGTTGTTACGATTCGCGCGCGCGGTGAATGAGCTTTGAGAGCACGATCGCGCTGCGCGTGTGTTCGACGTTGGGCGCAACCCGCACCCGTTCGAGCGCGAGTTCCAGCGACGCGATGTCGCGAGACCGCATGTGCACGATCGCGTCGGCGCTTCCGGTAACCGTTCCGGCATCCACCACTTCTGGAATACCGGAGAGGATGCGCCGCAACTCATCCGGCGCGACGGTGCCGCGGCAGAAGAGTTCCACGTACGCCTCGGTGCCCATTCCGTCGACGGCCGGGTCGACCTGAATCGTGAATCCGCGAATCACCTTGTCGGCGACGAGTCGGTCGACGCGGCGTTTAACCGCGGAAGCCGAGAGTCCGATCACCTCGCCGATGTCACCGTAACCGGCGCGCGCATTTTGGCGAAGAAGGTCGATGATGCCGTAGTCAAGACTGTCCATGGCACTACCTTATGGCTTTTTATTGTGTTGCACCGAGCAACTTCGACGATTTCGCGCGCCTTACGCGCTGAAAGTTCGGATGCGTGCGTGTGACACTGGAATGACCCCACACCCAGACTTCCGAAGGAGCCCTCGTGTCGGCCACCATGCCAGCAACGGATCTTGACACCCCCACCCACGCATCCAACGACCGCTCGGCGACTAAGCGCACCATTCTCATGTGTCGACCCGATTTCTTTACCGTGAGCTATCGGATCAACCCATGGATGCATCCTGAAGCGCCGACCGACACCTCGCTCGCGGTGACTCAGTGGGAAGTTCTCTACCAGACCTACCTCGGTCTCGGTTTCGACGTACACCTGATCGACCCCATCGAGGGGCTGCCCGACATGGTCTACGCGGCCAACGGTGGATTCGTCATCGACAACATCGCTTACGGTGCGAGCTTCACCTACGAGGAGCGCCAGCCCGAAGGGCCGGCCTACATGCGCTGGTTCCGCGACAACGGATTCGACGTGCGAGTTCCCGAGAACATCAACGAGGGTGAGGGCGATTTCCTGCTCGTCGGCGATGTGATTCTCGGCGGGACCGGATTCCGCAGCGCAACCAGCAGCCACCGTGAGATTGCTGGCATCTACGGCCGCGAGGTCGTGACGCTCGAGCTCGTCAACCCGAGTTTCTACCACCTCGACACCGCGATCGCCGTGCTTGACCCGTCGCCAGCCCCTGGTCAGGCTGCCAACATCGCCTACCTCCCCTCGGCGTTCAATGAACGCGGTCTCGCCATCCTGCGCGAGCGATTCCCGGATGCCATCCTCGTCAACGAGGACGACGCAGCAGTGCTGGGACTCAACTCCTTCAGCGACGGCTACAACGTCGTGATCGCCTCCCGCGCGAAGGACTTCGAACGCCAGCTCCGCGAGCGCGGCTACAACCCCATTGGCGTGGACCTCTCCGAACTCCTTCTTGGCGGCGGCGGCGTGAAGTGCTGCACGCTCGAGCTGCGCCGATGATGATCACCACAAAAAGCGCGCGAGCGTCTTCCCCATCCCAAAAACGAGCCGAGGAACCGGCCTCGGCGACCCAGCAAAAACTGATCGAGCAGGAAAACGCGCACATCGCGCACACCTATCACCCGCTCGAGGTGGTGGTTGCTACAGCGGATGGCGCCTGGGTGACCGACGTCGACGGGCGCAGGTACCTCGACTGCCTCGCGGCATACTCCGCCCTCAACTTCGGGCATGGGCATCCGCTGCTCATCGCCGCTGCGAAAGCGCAGCTCGACCGGGTAACGCTCACGAGCCGCGCGTTTCACAACGACCAGCTCGGTCCCTTCGTGACCGCGCTCGCCGCGTTGGCGCAGAAGGACATGGTCATTCCGATGAACACCGGCGCCGAGGCGGTCGAATCCGGCATCAAGCTCGCCCGTGCCTGGGGCTACCGGGTCAAGGGCGTCGCGCCCGACCGGGCCAACATCATCGTCGCCGATGGAAACTTTCACGGCCGAACGACTACGATTATCAGCTTTTCGGATGATCGAGCCGCGACGACCGACTTCGGCCCGTTCACGCCGGGCTTCCGTTCCGTGCCGTATGGCGACGCGGCGGCCCTCGAGGGCGCGATCGACGGCAACACCGTCGCCGTTTTGCTTGAGCCCATCCAGGGCGAGGCGGGCATCCTCGTTCCTCCCGCCGACTACCTGCCCGCGGTGCGGGAGATCACGACCCGTCACAATGTGCTGTTTATTGCGGATGAGATTCAGTCCGGTCTCGGACGCACCGGCGCGACCTTCCAGTGCGACAACGTGGGTGTGGTTCCCGATCTCTACCTGCTCGGCAAGGCTCTCGGCGGCGGCATCGTTCCCGTCTCGGCCGTGGTCGGCAACCGTGACATCCTCGGTGTGCTGAACCCCGGCGAGCACGGCTCGACCTTCGGCGGCAACCCACTTGCGGCAGCCGTCGGTTCGGCTGTCGTGGCGCTGCTCGAGACCGGCGACTACCAGGCTCGTGCCCGTCTTCTCGGCGCCCGGCTTGAGTCGGGCCTCAACCGGCTCATCGGCCGCGGCGTCGTCGCGGTTCGTGCCGCCGGGCTCTGGGCGGGAATCGACATCGACCCGGCTCTGGCGACCGGGCGGCGGGTCTGCGAGTTGCTCATGGAGCGTGGCGTGCTCGCGAAAGACACCCACGGTTCAACCATCCGTCTCGCTCCGCCGCTGGTGATTACCGTTGAGGAGATCGATTTCGCAGTCGACCAACTCGATGCCGTGCTGCGGGATTTGAACGGCTAGCTGTACCGTTTTAGTACCGCCGAGGTACCATTATCTATGGCCACCAATCTTCGCCTCCACCCCGACGCGGAACTCGCGCTCCGAGCGGAAGCGTTGCGCACGGGTCGGTCCCAGCAGGAACTTATTCGCGCGGCTGTCGACCAATTCCTCGGTCGGGCCACTGCGCCGTTGGCCAACGGGGCTGATCCTCTGATCGCGTCGGGTATCGCGAAGCCGCCGCGCACTCCGTTTCGGAGAGCGATCACTCTTCTGGAATTGCCCGAAGGCACGACATCCCTCGATCTTCTCGATCGGGAGGATCGATACTGAATGCGCGTGTACGTGGATAGCAGCGCGCTCGTGAAGCGGGCGCTCCGTGAGCCCGAGTCTGAGTTCATCACCGCCGAGCTCGAGCGTCTGGCAATCGCCGGTACCCCCTTTTTCTCTTCGACCATCGCCTGGGTCGAGTCGAGTCGAGCCATCAGAAAACGCCGTGACGGCGTGGCGCCGGGCGCCATCGCGGATCTCGTCGAAGTCGCTCTCTCTGGAGTCTCAGAATTCACCGTGTCGGAGACAGTGGTCAGCCTGGCGCGACGGATCGGACCTTTAACGCTCCGCAGCCTCGACGCTATCCACCTCGCCACGGCGACTCTCATCGACGCTGATCTGGTGATCGCCTACGACGAGCGCTTGCTGTTGGCCGCCGAAGAGCTCGGTTTTGCCACTGCCTCCCCGGGCGGCTCCTAGGCTGGCGCGATGCACCCTCTCGATGTCACCGATCCGCTTGCCCCGTTTCGTGACCGGTTTGTTGAGTCGCCGGATGTCGTCGCCTATCTGGACGGCAATTCCCTCGGCAAGCCGCTCACCGCATCCGTAGGGCGCATCGCGCGGTTTGCGACGGACGAGTGGGCGGCAAGACTCATCCGCGGCTGGGACGACGGCTGGCTCGACCTTCCCGTCGCGATCGGTGACGAACTCGGCCGCGTGACCCTCGGGGCCGCGCCGGGCCAGACCACCATCGGCGACTCGACGACGGTGCTGCTCTACAAGCTTGTTCGCGCGGCGGTCGGGGTCGCGGATGATCGCGCTGAAATCGTGGTCGATCGGGACAACTTTCCCACCGACCGTTACGTGCTCGAAGGCATCGCCGCCGAATGCGACCTGACCCTCCGCTGGATCGCAGCCGGCGACATCATGCCGGATCGCGTTGCCGAGGTGGTCGGGCCGCGCACCGCACTCGTCGTGCTGTCGAGCGTCGCCTACCGTTCCGGGTTTCTCGCGGACGTGCCGGAGATCACCCGCATCGTTCACGACGCCGGGGCCCTCGTGCTCTGGGATCTCTGCCACTCCGCGGGCGTCGTGCCCACCGAGCTTGACGCCTGGGGAGTCGATTTGGCTGTCGGCTGCAGCTATAAATACCTCAACGGTGGCCCGGGGGCTCCCGCTTTCGCGTATGTGCGGCGTGGCCTGCAGTCGGAACTCCGCCAGCCGATCCAGGGCTGGCTCGGTTCACGCAAACCCTTCGAGATGGGCCAGGGCTACGAGCCGGCGGAGGGCATACGCGGCTTTCTGAGCGGTACCCCGTCGATCATCGGAATGCTCGCCCTCCAGGACTCGATCGCACTGATCGACGAGGTCGGGCTGCCCGCGATCCGCGCGAAGTCTGTTGCGCTGACGGAGCACGCCATTGCGCTCGCCGATGAGTTCCTTCCGCAAGCAATCCTGGGAACGCCCCGTGATCCGGATCGCCGGGGAAGTCATGTGACGCTCGATCATCCGGCGTTCGAGGCTCTCATGCCGGGCCTCTGGAAGCGCGGCGTTATCCCCGATTTCCGTCGCCCAAACGGGATCCGTCTGGGGCTTTCGCCGCTCTCGACCAGCTTCGCGGAGGTGGCACTCGGGGTCGAGGCCATTGCGGAGGGTCTCCTCGCCGCCCGTCGGTGACCGGGCGGCCAGCGCCGCGCTTGCTGAGCGTCGCA
>JAYTEZ010000064.1:0-2252 GCA_043734805.1 Microbacteriaceae bacterium | reverse complement strand
GCGCGGCTACTGCCGGGGCTGCTCGACCTGTCGACGATCGGCGCGTTTGCGCTCACCGAGCCGGAACACGGATCGGACATCTCCCGCTCGATGGACACGACGGCGACGCGCCGCGGTGACACCTGGACCCTCAACGGTTCGAAGCGCTGGATCGGCAACGGAACCTTCGCCGACTACGTACTGGTCTGGGCGCGTGACACTGCCGACGGCGAGATCAAGGGATTCATTCTCGAGAAGGGCATGCCCGGTTTCACCGCGGAGGCGATCGGGAACAAGATCGCCCTGCGCATCGTGCAGAATGCGAACCTGACCCTTCAGAACGTGCGAGTCGACGAGTCCAACCGGCTTTCCGGAGCATCGAGTTTTCATGACGCGAGCGCACTGCTCACCAACTCGAGGGTGTGGGTCGCCTGGCAGAGCGTCGGTCTCCAGTTTGCCGCCTACGACCACGCGCTCCGTTACGCGCTCGAGCGGAAGCAGTTCGGCAAGCCGATCGCCTCCTTCCAGCTGGTGCAGGAAAAGCTGGTCCGCATCCTCGAGAACGCGACGTTGTCACTTGGCGCCATGGTTCGCGTCTCCCAGTTGCAGGAGAACGGGTCGTTGCGTCCGGAGCACGCGGCGATGGCGAAGGCCTCCGGCAGTGCCCGGATGCGGGAATCCGTCGCGATGGCCCGCGGTATCCTCGGCGGCAACGGCATCTCGGCCGACTACGCCATGGCGCGCGTCTTCGCGGATGCCGAGGCCGTGTACAGCTACGAGGGCAGCTACGAGATCAATACCCTGCTCGTCGGCCGAGCCATCACCGGGATTTCCGCCTTCGAGTAACGGGGATCTCGCGTACGGGGATCTCGCGTACGGGGCATTCGTCTTAAGATGGAATGCCCATGAGCGACATCCCGATCACCGCTGTGCCGATCCGGTACCCCGAAGAGCTGCCGGTCAGCCAGCGACGGGGTGACATCGCCGCCGCCATCCGCGACAACCAGGTCGTGATCATCGCCGGTGAGACCGGCTCGGGCAAGACGACGCAACTTCCGAAGATCCTGCTCGAACTCGGCAAGACGAGCATCGGGCACACGCAGCCGCGACGGATCGCCGCCCGCACGATCGCCGAACGAATCTCGGAAGAACTGGGGCAGGAACTCGGCGGCCTCGTCGGCTACCAGGTGCGCTTCACCGACCGGGTCGGCAAGGACACCCGAATCAAACTGATGACCGACGGCATCCTGCTCAATGAGATCCATCGGGACCGGATGCTCAGAAAGTACGACGCCATCATCATCGACGAGGCTCATGAACGCAGCCTCACCATCGACTTTCTGCTCGGCTATCTCAAGCAACTCATGCCCAAGCGGCCTGACCTTAAAATCATCGTGACCTCGGCAACCATCGATCCCGAGAGCTTCTCGAAGCACTTCGGCGGGGCACCCATCATCGAGGTGAGCGGTCGAACCTATCCGGTGGAGGTCCGCTACCGCCCGCTCGTCGCCGATTCCCCGATCGAGGACGACGAAGAAAGCGCCGAGACGGCCGCCGATCTCGACCCGATCGAGGGCATCAACGCCGCGCTCGATGAGCTCGCTGGCGAAAGCAACGGCGACGTGCTGGTCTTTCTCAGCGGCGAGAACGAGATCCGGGATGCCGAAGAGGCGATCCGGGGCCGGTCCCTGCCGTTCACGGAGGTGCTGCCCCTCTATGGGAGGCTGAGTTCTGCCGAGCAGCATCGCGTCTTCGAGTCGACCCGCACCCCGGGCATCCGTCGCCGGATCGTGCTGGCGACTAACGTCGCGGAGACGAGCCTCACGGTTCCCGGAATCAAGTATGTGATCGATGCGGGCAACGCTCGCATCTCGCGCTACAGCGTTCGTTCGAAGGTGCAGCGGCTGCCGATCGAGGCGATCTCGCAGGCGTCGGCCAACCAGCGCTCCGGCCGAAGCGGCCGCACGAGCGACGGCATCGCGATCCGGCTTTACTCGGAAGACGATTATATGCGTCGACCGGAATATACAGAGCCGGAGATCCTGCGCACGAACCTCGCCGCGGTAATTCTGCAGATGATCTCGCTCGGGCTCGGCGATATCGCGAACTTTCCGTTCCTGCAGCCACCGGACTCGCGCGGCATCAAGGATGGCCTCGACCTGCTCAAGGAACTTGGTGCCGTCGAATCCCGCGGGCCGAGTAGCGAGCGAGGCACGGGCCCGCGTATCGACACCGAGCCAGTGATCACCCGCATCGGCAAGCAGCTCACCCAG
>JAYTEZ010000063.1:0-2903 GCA_043734805.1 Microbacteriaceae bacterium | reverse complement strand
AAGGTGAGCTCGTGCCCGTCTTCGGTGACGGTGCGGTCACCGAAGATGCCGCCCGCGTTGTTGGCGAGCACATCGATGCGGGGATAGCGCTCCAGCAGCTGCTCGGCGAGCCGGCTCACCCCGCTGAGCCTGGCAAAGTCCGCGACGAAGCGGTCGGCGCCGAGGGCATCCGCCACCTTCGCCGTTTTCTCGGGTGAGCGACCGACGATGACGACGGTGCGTCCACTGGCCGACAGCGCGCGGGCTACGGCGCCGCCGATGCCGTCGCTTGCTCCGGTGATGATGATCGTTTCGGACACAGCAGTTTCGGGCCCGGCAGATTCGGGCACGGCAGATTCGGACGTACCTGAATGTCGCTGAGGAAGTCTGGATCTCGCCCTGTGCCACTGCTGGCGGGTCATGCTCCCCGTCAGAAGGTCGCCTCTGGCATCGACCCCCGTGCCGGGTATCTGCTGCGAATACGGGCAAAAAATGGCCCAGCGGAGGCGAGTCCCACTGTCGTTGGCTACGCTCGACCGGTAATCAGACCCTCGACCACCTTGGTCGTGTGGGGTGAAGCCGCGCCAGACACGGCCGCGAATGAGGAGGGGGTGAGATGCCTGTGCGCAGGGTGATTCTGTCGACCCTCGTGGTTGTGGGGCTTCTGGCCGCTGCGGTCGTCGGTGCCAACATCCTCAGGTCGGGTGCCTTCGCTGGGCGGGATCTCACGGTGTCCACCCCCGTCTGCCCGCCTGCGTCACCGGTTACCGTCGGTAAAATTTCAGTGCCGGCCGGCCCGATCGCCGGGTACTGCCAGGACAGGCTCGTCAATGCGGCGCACATCATGACCGCCGCGCGGTCCCTCGGCATCGGGCCGCACACACAGTCGATCGGAGTGATGACCGCCCTCGGCGAGTCAGGACTTCGCGTGCTCAATTACGGGGATGTTGCGGGGGCTGACAGTCGCGGCCTCTTCCAACAGCGGGACAATGGCGCGTGGGGTACCCTCGCCGATCGGATGGATCCGTACACGTCGGCTCTCAACTTTTTCACACGGCTCGTGAGTGTCTCCCGGTGGAAGGAACTGACCCCTGGCCAGGCCGCCCATGCGGTGCAAATCAATGCGGATCCGAATCACTACGACCCGTATTGGGGTCGGGCGCAGGTGATTGTGACCGCGCTCGGCGGGTAGGGCTGCGTTCTCGTCAGCCAGTTGCCATGGGCATTCGACGCACGGGTGGTCGGTATCCGCGCCGAGCAGGGTGCCCTCGTCGAGCGGCCCGGAGCGATGACCGCAGGTATTCGACAGCACGTCCACGCTGTGGAGCAAGAGGTGAACTTATCCAGAGGTTGAATCGCGGCGTCCTCGCGGTCTCCCTGCGCAACACATCGTGGACCAGAGACAGGACAGATCAAAGTTGGGAGAAGACATGTCGGACATCCTCGTTCGCGACCTGCCGGCATGGGTTGTGGCGGAGATCGACGCAGACGCCGCGCGCGTCAACTGAACGCATCCAACGCGGACTCGCCAGTTTGTCGACGGTTGCTCGCCTCGAGATCGGTTACTCAGCACGGACGGCGCAGGAATTGTCCCAAGTATTCAGCACGGTCCCGGTGGCTTAGCTTCTTGTCTAGCACTTCACTCCGGTGCTTCAACTCGGTAAACGCTCTATGTGAATTCGATTGCACGTCAGTTGTCGTCGAAACCCCGCCAGCTGACCTACAGTGCGGGCGATCGTTTGTTGACACCAAACAATTCGGCGCCATCGCCCTGGGCAGCCACGCTACATTCGGGCACGTTCGGGAAATTGGCAACGGCCAGCTCGTCGTCTTCGTGCCCGCAGCTACAGATGCGGGCGTCGTATCCGCTGGATTGGCGCCTGAGGATTCCCGAGGCGTGCGCTCGTCAGAAAGCGGTGAATGACTTCGATGCCAAGGCTCCCAATTGTCGCGACGCCGATCGAGACGACCAGAAGATCGCCTTGAGGCAGCCTGAAATTCATATAGTTCTGGAGGATCGGAGTAGTCAGGAACGCGAACATTCCAAGATACATCATCACTATGAGCAGTGCTCGCCACCGATTGAGGGGCCTTGCCACGACAACCAGCACCCACAGCCCGACCAGGGATAGGGTAATAATCGCTGCGGTCTGCACCGTACGTTGGGAATAACCCCCCGAGAGCTCGGCATAGGCGACCACCGCGACGATCGCCGCGCTGATAACGACGCCCGAGGGAATGGAAAACCTCAAAGACCGCCTCAGGAATCCTGGCTCGTAGCGCTTCAGGTTGGGTGCGAGCGCGAGGAAGAAGGCCGGTATCCCAATCGTCAGCCCGTCCGTAGGCGATAGTTGGCGCGGCAGGAACGGGAATTTCCAGAGCAATACACCGACAGCCAGCGAAAGCAGAACGGCATAGACGGTCTTGGCGAGAAAGAGCTTCGAGACCAGCTCCACGTTTGCGATCACCCTCCGCCCTTCGGCAACCACCCCGGGGAGGCGAGAAAACTGTCCGTCCAGCAGCACCAGCCTCGATACCGCTTTGGTGGCGGCAGCCCCCGAACCCATCGCGATTCCGATGTCCGCGCGCTTCAGCGCGAGAGCGTCGTTGACCCCGTCGCCCGTCATAGCGACAACGTGTCCGCGCTGCTGCATGGCCTGCACCATGTCTTTCTTCTGCATCGGAGTTACGCGGCCGAACACCAGCTGCCGTTCCAAAACCTCTCCCATCTGCGCAAGATCGGCTGGCAGATTACGAGCGTCGTAGCCGTCACCCTCAAAAATAAGACCGACTTCACGGGCAACGGCCGCCACTGTTTGTGGGTTGTCCCCCGAGATCACACGGATTCCGACTCCCTGCTCACGGAAGTAGTCAAGAGTCTGCCCAGCGTCAGGTCTGATCTTCTCCCTGAAGGTCACAATCAC
>JAYTEZ010000062.1:0-4911 GCA_043734805.1 Microbacteriaceae bacterium | reverse complement strand
ACACAGCCCGACGGTTGTCGTGCCTAACTACCATTCGTACCCCGGGGCAAAGCGGATTGGTAGCCACTCGACACGCGTGTTCGCAGGGACTATGCAGCGTTTACGAAGCGATTGCTAAGTTCCGGAGGTGCCCATCCAGGGCGTCCATGTGCAGGAGAATGGCGGAATGCCAATCATTCCCGATACGAAAAACTGGACCTGGGTCATCGAGCGGCCGTGCCCCGAATGCGGATTCGACGCCACCGACCTCAGCGAGCGCGATGTCGCCGCGGTCGTTCGTGCGAACGCTGCCGCCTGGCCGGCGGTGCTCGAACGCTCGGATGTCACGGTTCGCCCCGATGACAGCACGTGGTCCCCTCTCGAATACGGTGCTCATGTTCGCGATGTCTTTCGGCTGTACGCAATGCGGCTGGCGCTGATGCTCGAGCAGGACAACCCGACGTACCAGAACTGGGACCAGGACCAGACGGCTGTGGCCGAGCGCTACAACGAGCAGAATCCCGGTGTCGTCTCGCAGGAGCTCGTGCTCGCCGCCGCGGCGCTCGCCGACGCCTTCGACGCCGTTCCGGATGACTCCTGGGGGCGCAACGGCCGACGGAGTGATGGGGCGGAGTTCACCATCGCGACATTCGCCAGGTACCTCGCCCATGATCCGGTGCATCATCTCTGGGATGTGACCGGTGACGCATAGACAGGCTCAGTGCAGGCCTCGCTCCGCTCGTGGCTCACGCCTGCGTTGACGTTTCCAGACTCTTCAGTGCAGCGAGCAGGCGCGCATCTGCTTCGTTGGCGACGCCCTCAATCGCTGGTGAATTGCTCAGCTGCACCATGGTTTGCGGGTTGATCGCCTGCACCACGGTCACCTGTGCATCCGGGCTTCGTCGAATGACGACGTTGCAGGGAAGCAGCAGCCCCATGTCTGGTTCGGCGGTGAGAGCTTGCTGGGCCAGTGCCGGGTTGCAGGCACCGAGGATGAGGTAGTCGCCGAGCGCCTGGGCGCTTTCGGCACCCAATTTTGTTTCAAAGGTTGCTCGGACATCAATTTCCGTGAGAATGCCAAAACCCTGTTCGGCGAGCAGCTCTCGAGTTCGACTAACCGCTTCCCCGTAGGGCAACGGGACGGTGACGGTGTGTGCGTAGTTCATGGGATTCTCCAATCATCCGGTGTTCTTCTTCTGGGTTGTTCTTCTTCTGGGTTCTGCGAGTGCGGCCGCACTCAGCGTGCATCGATAATGCCCATCATGCCGCCGTCTTCGTGGTCGAGGATGTGGCAGTGATAGACGGTCTTGCCGGTGAAATCGTCGAACGCGATGCGCACTCGCACACTGCTCTGAGCGGGCACGTTCACGACGTCCTGCCAGGTCGCGCTTTTCGGGGTGGCGCCCCTTTGCTCAATGATCTGCATGGGCCAGACGTGCAAGTGGACGGGATGGTCCATGGGGCTGGTGTTGGTCAGCGTCCATTCCTCGACGGCCCCGCCCTGCACGACGGTGTCGATCCTGGTCGGGTCGAACGGTTTGCCGTCGATCGTGAACGCCATCATCCCGCCCATGCCCATCCCTCCGGCACCCATGCCCATCGCGAATGTCAGCTCTCGCCGTGCGGTTACTGTTGCCGTGCGCAGGTCGCGCGGTGCTGGCTGTTCAGGTATCGCAGCCAGACTCGCGCCGGGTGCGCCGGCGACCTCGAATGTTGCCAGGTCAACGGTGTTTGAGGAGGGTCGGGCTCCGCCCATCATCCCCATTGCTGTTCCCCGGTCGGTCGGGAGGGTCCGCAGGACCGCGGTCCCCGTCACGCCTGTGACGAGCAGGTCGGCGCGGTTACCGGGGGCGAGCAGCACTTCCGTAACGTCGCGCGGCTGCTGAAAACGACCGGAGTCGATCCCGAGAAGTTGCAGTTGCTGGCCGTCCAGCCGGAGTTTGAGGTATCGGCTGACGCAGGCGTTGACGATCCGCCATCGTTCGCGTTCTCCTGGGCGTGCGGTCAAGAGCGGGGCAACCTGGCCGTTGACCAGCACGAGATCCCCTTCCCGCCCAAGCATCCGATCCATCTCCGATGCTGGCGGGATCTGCCCAAACCCATCGAGCGTCATGTCGGAAATCACGAGAATCCGCTCACGGCTGGCCGGGATGGGGGTGGGGTCCTCCACGATGATGGCGCCGTACAGGCCGCCGAAGACCTGGTCCGCCGCATTTCCGTGGTGATGGGGGTGGTACCAGTACACCCCCGGCGGGTGATTCTGCGGTAACTGGTATTCGTAGTCGAAGGAGGTTCCCGGTTCGATCGCCAAGAGCACGTTGTCGCTGTTGCCTTCCGGGGAGACATGCAAGCCGTGGACGTGGAGGTTGGTCGCGTCTCTCAGCTGGTTTTTCAGTGAAACGTTCAACCGGTCTCCGGGCCGGACGAAAAGCGTCGGGCCGGGAAGTCCGCCGTTGTAACGCAGGGCGGTTGCCTGACGCCCGCCGATCCGGGCCGGCCCTGCAGCGGCCGAGAGCCGAACCTGCAGTGCACCGTTGACGCTTCGCAATGCTTTCGGTTCCACCAGCTTTTGCGCTCTGACGGAATTGATTCCGGAGCCCGATCCCCAGAGGAGGCCAGCTCCGCCGGCAAGCACACTCGCAGTGCCGAGACCGCCGAGGATCAGCGCACCTCGTCGGCTGATCGGCTCCATCAGGAGCCTTCGTCTAACACTCGGAGCCGTTCCTTGTACTCTTCCGTGCTCAACTCGCCTTTGGCATACCGCTCGTCGAGCAGTTGTCGCGCACTGCTCCGGCTTCCCGGCCCGTGCGAGACTGTCGCGTCGCGGTTGGTGCTGTCCCGATTCGCTCCGCCCGCGAATACCCGCACCGCCAGGATCACCAGCAAAACGATGCCGCCCACCACCAGCAGCCACCACAGCCACCCCGCGCCCATCGAGAATCCGTAGCCGTTCATCATGGTGTCCTCCTTTATCGTGGATCAGCAGGTGTGTGCCGACCATTCGTCGTTCTAGGCAAGCGTGAGGAAGAGCTTTTCGAGCTCGTCAACCGTCATGGGGTCAGCGGAGTCTTCCGGGGAGGTGATGCAGCGCCGCATTGCGGAAGAAACGATGGTGAACCCGGCGCGGTCAAGAGCCTTGGAAACGGCGGAGAGCTGGATGACGACGTCTCGGCACTCGGCGCCCGTTTCGACAGCGGCGATAACGGCGGCGAGCTGGCCCTGGGCGCGACGAAGCCGGTTCAGGATCTTCCGCTGGCCGTCGGGCACTGTTTCATCGGATCCAATGGTGGTGAGTCCTGTGTTCATTCTTCGTTCCCTGGTTCGTGACGTCGCCTGCCGGTGTCGTCGTGTTGTGCTGGTTGTGGAATGGGGTAGAGCCGTGGCCCGTGATCACTCGGTTGGGTCACCGACCCGAGAACAATCGCGAGAAAAAACCGATCTTGGCCGGAGCATCGTTCTCGTGCCCACGGCATCTCTGGGAGTTCGGCACTCCTCGCATGACCTGGTCGACGTGTTGCCCGCACCCCGCCCACGTGGTCTTCCCACATTTCCTGCACGTAACCGCCCGGCACATTGAGTACTCCTTTTTGTTGACCTATCAAGAACAATATACCCCCTAGGGTATGAAATTCGCCTAACAAATCTGGATGGGCTCGCGGAGTTGACGGGGATTGCGCAGTACGAAGGTGGCTACGACCGGCTCTTCGACCTCGGGAACAGCGGGCGGCACGTCGCGCACACTTCGCCGTTCTCTGTACCGTCGTGCACGAGCGCGCTGGGTACAGCACTTGCTGTCTGCGCTCCGTCTCGGCCGGTGACAACGCCGGACGCGATAACCAGCCCGACGAACGCCACAATTGCGACGCCGGCAGCGATCATCCGGCGTCTGGCTGACCAGATTCGCAGCTCAGCGAGCATGCTCGGATGCCGCACTCGTGGCGGGCTCCGGAGTAGAGATTCGGGCGGGGAGTGTGCACAAGTTCTCGCGGGTAAGGCGCGAATAGAGTGCCCAGCCGAGCAGAGCGATTGATGCGACGGCGAGGTAGGGCTGGACGGGCTCGAAGAACGTGATCATCCAGCCCGCCATGCCCAGGCGACTCTCGGACCGCCGTGGTGCGGCACCCTCAGGGTAAGCAACGAAGGTGGCGATGAACAGGTAGGTGGCCGCGGCACTGCCGAGAGCGACCCACCATCGGCGAGCGGGCCAGCGCCGAAGCTCCGCGCCGAGGATCCCGATGGAATGCACCACTCCGGTTGAGCGCGGTGCTCCCGATCCGGCCGCCGTGCTCCGCCCGATCCGCCTATTCTCTGGCCCCATTTGTGATGGGTATTGATACCCGGTAGGGTATTTTGATACCCTACGGGGTATTTGGTTCAGATTCAAACCAATTGAGCATCACCGCCATTAAACAGGAGCACTCGCATGGGAATCTTCAGCAAGCTACTCGCACAATCGAGCGAGTCCGTCACTGTCGCGAGTGTCAAGGGCGGTATGTTCGCCTGGCAGCGCTCAGGCGGCAAGGTTGTTGCCACGAGCGGCCGAGACGGAATGGTGGTCTGAGCATGGCCATAGAATCAACGAAACCGAACGACCTGCGCAAGACCGTGAACCGGCTCAAGCGCGCACAGGGGCAACTCGCCGCGGTGATTTCGGCCGTCGAGTCCGGTGCCGACTGCCGCGCCGTTGTGACTCAACTGGCCGCAGTCTCCAGTGCCATTGATCGCGCCGGATTCACTATCATCTCGTCGGCCATGAAGGAGTGCCTTATCGAACCTGGAACGGCGGGCGACACGAAATCGCTGAGCGTGGAGGAACTCGAGAAACTGTTCCTCGCCCTGGCCTGAGCCTCTCGGCTTCAGGGCGAGCTCAGCTGAGTTGTACATGGTCTGCCGCTTTCCCAACTACCCCGCCGGGTATGCCGGCGGTTAATC
>JAYTEZ010000061.1:0-2944 GCA_043734805.1 Microbacteriaceae bacterium | reverse complement strand
TGCAGGCGGAAGAAATGCTTCGACTGGCCAAGAAAACGGGCGCTGCATGGCAGCCAAGTTGGTACTGACTCACCGAATCGATCGGTCGCGCACTGAATCAGAACGGGATTGATCGGGACTGTTTAAAGGGGTGGATTGGAGCGAGCGCCGAAGCATCGAAAGAGAGCCGATATCCCAGTGCGTGCGGTTCGTCGGCGATGAATCGGTCCTCGAACGCGGGGTGGTCATGGTAATGCTCGTCGGCGGCAGATAACCTGCGAACAAGGGAGTTTCTGTGAAAACCAATGAACTGCTGGACGGTGCCCTGAGCCTTCGGGTCGACACGATGATCGGCGCGCTCCGGGCGGCCGTGGCGGATCCGGCACAGGTCAAGACCCGTGCGCTTGACCTGCACGCCAACGCCCATGATGCCTCGCACTTCCTTCTGGTCCCGCAGGCCGTGGTGGTCGCCCGCGACGCTGGCGAGGTGAGTCGGTTGCTGCAGGCCAGCGCCTCCCAGGGGGTGCCGTTGACGTTCCGCTCGGGTGGTACCAGCCTCAGTGGCCAGGCCGTCTCGGACGGGGTCCTGGTGGATGTGCGCCGCAACTTCACAGCGATCGAGGTGCTGGATGACGGCGCGCGCGTGCGGGTCCAGCCGGGCGTCACCGTGCGGGCGCTGAACGCCCGGCTCGCCCGCTATGGCCGCAAGTTCGGGCCTGACCCGGCCAGCGAATCAGCCGCCACCATCGGCGGCGTGGTGGCAAACAACTCCTCCGGCATGGCCTGCGGCACGGTGGACAACGCCTACCAAACCCTGGAATCGGTGACCGTGGTGCTGCCAAGCGGCACCGTCGTGGACACCGGGGCGACGGATGCCGACGAACGGCTCCGCACGCGGGAGCCGGACCTCTACGACGGTCTGCTGCGGCTCTCCCGCCGAACCCGTGACAACGCAGCATCCGTCGCCACCATCAGGCAGCAGTTTTCGATGAAAAACACCATGGGCTACGGCGTGAATTCCCTGCTGGACTTCGACCGGCCCGTGGACATGCTCGCTCACCTGATCGTGGGCAGCGAGGGAACGCTCGGATTCGTGGCGGAGGCCGTTTTTCGCACCGTTCCGCGGCTGCCGCACGTCACGACCGCCCTGCTGGTGTTCCCCGGCCTCGAGGCCGCCACCGCTGCGCTGCCGGCGCTGGTGGCGACGGGCGCGGCCACTCTGGAACTCATGGATGCCCTGTCGCTCAAGGTGGGCCAGGAGATGCCCGGCACTCCCGCCATCGTGCGTGACCTAGTCGTGGAGGACCACGCGGCCCTGCTGGTGGAGTATCACGCCGACTCCGCCGAACGGCTGGCGGAGTTGCTGCGGACTGGTCTCAGCGTGGTCGATGGACTCGGGCTCACCCTGCCGGCCGATTTCACAACCGATGCCGCAATCCGTGGCCAGCTGTGGCACCTGCGCAAGGGGATCATCCCCGCGGTGGGGGGCACGCGGCCGCAGGGTACCAATGCCCTCCTGGAAGACATCGTCGTGCCGGTGCCCGCTCTGGCGCGTACCTGCATGGAACTCATCCGTCTGTTCGACAAATACAGCTACCAGAACGGCATGATCTTCGGCCACGCCAAGGACGGCAACGTGCACTTCATGCTCACGGATGACTTCGGCAGCACGGAGGGCCTTGAGCGCTTCCGCGCGTTCACCGAGGACCTTGTCGATCTGGTCCTCGGTGAAGGCGGCTCCCTGAAGGCCGAGCACGGCACCGGCCGGGTCATGGCGCCCTTTGTGCGCCGACAGTTCGGCACCGAGCTGTACGACGTGATGTGCCAGATCAAGCAACTCTTCGACCCCATTGGCATGCTCAATCCGGGGGTTCTCATCAACGACGACCCGGAAGCGCACTTGCAAAACTTGAAGACGATCCCGGCCGTGGCGGAGGAGGTTAACCGCTGCACCGAGTGTGGTTGGTGCGAACCGGTCTGCCCGAGCCGGAACGTCACCCTGACCCCCCGGCAGCGGATCGTGACCCTCCGCGCCATCGAACAAGCCAAACTCGACGGCGACCATGCCCTCGCCACCGAATTGGAGAAGGACTACGACTACGAGGCCGTGCAGACCTGCGCCGTGGATGGCATGTGCCAGACGGTCTGCCCGGTCAACATCAATACCGGCAGCCTGATGAAACGGATCCGCCGCGACGAGGCCGGTCCGGTTGAGAAAGTTCTCTGGAATGTCGCCGCGAAGAACTGGGGCACCCTCACCCGCGGCGCCGGCCTGGCTTTGGATGCGATCCGCCACCTTCCCGCCGGACTCGTGCTGGCACCCAATAAGCTCGCACGCGCCGCGCTCGGCGCCGACACCGTGCCGCTCTATTCCCCCGAGCTGCCAGCTGGCGGGAGTTCGAGAAAGCGCCCGGCACCACAGGGCGAGCCGCACGCTGTCTATTTCCCGGCCTGCGTCAGCACCATGTTCGGGCCGGCAATTGATTCGTCGCCGGGCATCCAGTACAGCTTCGAGCAGCTCTGCGACCGTACCGGAATCACTCTGCTGGTGCCGCCGGGAATCGACGCCCTGTGCTGCGGCATGCCGTTGTCCTCCAAGGGAATGGCCGACGGCCAGGCCAGCATGTGGCAGAAGACTCTCACGGCGCTGCGCAGAGCCACCCGGGACGGTGAATTGCCCATCATCTGTGACGCCTCAACCTGCACTGAAGAGCTGCGAGGATTGATCCAGAGCGACACGAGCGGCAACCCCCTGACGGTAATCGACGCGGTCGAATTCGCCACCACGCACATCCTCCCGCAGCTGCCAGGGCACCAGAAAATCGAGTCCCTGGCACTTCACCCCACCTGTTCCTCGACCCGGACGGGCATCAATCCCGCCTTGGAGAGCCTGGCCCGCGGGATCGCCGAACGTGTGGAGATCCCGGAGAACTGGGGTTGCTGCGGCTTTGCCGGGGACCGCGGC
>JAYTEZ010000060.1:0-4544 GCA_043734805.1 Microbacteriaceae bacterium | reverse complement strand
TGCCCGACAGCGAAGATTCCGAGGGTGTCGGCGTACGGAGTTCCGGCCGAGAGCAGTCCGGCCGGCGAAGCCCCGGTGTAGGCAGCCGTCGATCCGCCGAACGCCGCGGCGATAGTCGATGCGACCGAACCTCGATGCGGCGCGAGCTGCCCGGAGATGTCGAGAATACTTCCGTAGATACCGCTGTACTTCGCCCCGAGCTGGATTGAGCACGTCCCCCCCTGCGAGAACCCGCCAATAGCCCAGTACTTGCGATCGCTCAGCACGTGCAGGTGCGAGTGGATCCAGTTCGGAACATCTACGGTGAGGTAGGTCGCAGAGTTACCGAGGGGCGAATCGACGCACATCGGATTGAGTTGCGGCGCTCCCAGCTGATCGGGCATGACGACAATGGGTGCGAGTCCGGCGTGCTGGCTCGCATAACCGTCGAGTATCGTCGCGAGGGCTCCAGAAGTAATCAGGTTAGCGGGAGACCCCGGCTGGCCGGCGAGCATCTCGACCACAGGAAGACGAGGGGCGTTTTTCACGAGGGCTGCGGGCGGCAGATAGACGATCGCGGTGCGCGCCGCGAAGTGCGAGACGGTTGCCGGGATGATGACAGACCCCACCGTGCCAGCTTTCGGGAGGTCTGCGGGAGGAATCCAGCTCGCCGCGAGGGTCGCGACCGCGGCACTCGTCGGTGTCGGCCGTGGGGATGACGCTGGCAGGTCGAGTCTGGCGATGGAGCTCACCCCGAGAGCGGATCCGAGAGTGGGAAATTCAGCGATATCCGCGTTGACGCCAACGGCACCCATCAGGGCAAAGAGAAAAACGGAGGTCGCCGCCAAAATTGTTCGCCACAAACGCGACTTCCAGAGTCCGGCGATCGCGAACCCCATTCCTCCGACACCAAGACCAAACCATAGTCGTGTGAGGGGCGTGAGCGAGATCGCGAAAGTGTTCCAGACATCGCTCACTAGCCAGGCTAGGAGGTATCCAATCCCCACCCCGATTAGCGCTCCAAGCAACTGAATCGGGAGCCACTTCTTGCGCGGACTTTTCACAGCGAGTGCCACCAACGCGATCGCGCTCAGTGCGTAGACGACGACAGGGAATACGCCGTTCTGGAGCTTCCAAGCGAGCAGCGAGTCAATCATGGTTCCTCTTTTATCCCCCGCGCGACTGTCACGCAACGCACCATTATGGACATGCCGGGCCAATGCGGGGGGCCGTTTTGCGGCTGTCTGTGAGGAACCTCAGACGTGCGCAGATCGAGTCACAGCTTTAGCTCGGATTACAGCTAAGACTCTCGGTAGGCGCCAGGTTTCTCACGCATCACGAAAATTCAGGACTTTCCCTGTCGGGGCGGGCCAGCGCGCCCGTCAAGAGCAACCGCACGGCGACATCCGAGACTTTGCGCTCGGGCCAGACGCCAGCGAACGGCACCAGGAAGAACAGCGCGGCCGGTGTCAGGTCGACGGCCAGCCGGTTGGGCCGAAGTGCGCGAAACACCCTTCCACCGGAGGCGCATCCCCGCCACCACGCGACGCTACCGCGCCACCGCTACCGTTACCGTTACCGGCGCGATATCAGCAGTGCAGAATTCGAACCCATTCTTAGAATGCAGGCCGCGGCCGTCCGCTCAGTCTCATTCTTTTTGGAAATTCAGGAGTTTGGCACACGGGGTGGCGGATCGTCCCGAAGGCCCGGGCCGAGGCAGAGCGTAACTATTCCAAAGTCCTGAGTTTCCGAAGGGGCAGGGTGGTGGGTGAACCGCACCGTTCGCGAAGGCCGTGACCGCCTAGAAGCCGAGGCGACCCAGCTGTTTCGGGTCGCGTTGCCAATCCTTCGCGACCTTGACGCGAATCGAGAGGAACACCTGCTTGCCGACGAGTGGCTCGATCTCGCGGCGGGCACGAGCTCCGACATCAGCCAGCCTCGAACCCTGGTGGCCGATGATGATGCCCTTCTGGCTGTCCCGCTCCACGAACAGGTTGGCGTAGATCTCGACAATATCCTTGTCGTCGCGCTCGATGATGTCGTCGATGGTCACGGCGATCGAGTGGGGCAGCTCGTCTTCGACGCCCTCGAGCACCGCCTCGCGAATGAGTTCGCTGATCCGTGACTCGAGCCCTTCCTCGGTCACGGCGTCCGCCGGATAGAGCGCCTCGGAAACGGGCAACAGCCGAATCAACTCCGTCGCGAGCGTGTCGAGCTGGATGCGGCTGGTCGCCGACACCGGAATGATCGCCTCCCAGTCGCGCAGCTCCGACACCGCGAGCAGCTGCGCCGCGACCGCCGGTCGGGACGCGGCGTCAATCTTGGTGACGATCGCCACCTTCTTTGCGCGCGGGAACGAGTCAAGCTGCTCGTTGATGTAGCGGTCGCCGGGCCCGATCTTCTCGTTCGCCGGCATGCAGAAGCCGACAACGTCCACGTCACCGAGAGTCGTCTGCACGATGCTGTTCAGCCGCTCGCCGAGCAGGGTGCGTGGGCGATGCATTCCGGGGGTATCAACGAGGATCAGCTGGCCGTTCTTGTGGTGCACGATGCCCCGGATGGCGCGGCGGGTGGTCTGCGGCTTCGATGACGTGATCGCGACCTTCTCGCCGACCAGCGCATTGGTCAGCGTCGATTTGCCAACGTTCGGACGCCCGACGAAGGAGACGAATCCCGCCCGGAACTCTGGGATTTCAGGAGAGGACACGCTTAGTCACCGTTTTCTTTGTTGGTTATCCGACCGAATGCCGCCTCTGCGTCGCTGACGGTCTGGCCGCGTTCGACCAGCACGGTGCTCAGTCGCTTGCGACTGCCTTCCGTGCGCTCGGCGGTGAGGATGAGTCCCGAGTAACTCGCGACGGAGCCAGCCTGCGGCAGTCGGCCGAGCGCCTTCGTGAGGAGGCCGCCGACCGAGTCGACGTCGTCGTCGTCGAGATCGATCGCGAACAACTCGCCCAGTTCGTCGACCGGCAGGCGTGCACTCACCCTGAATCGGCCGTCTCCGAGCTTCTCGATTTCAACGACTGCGTGGTCGTATTCGTCCGAGATATCGCCGACGAGCTCTTCGATGAGGTCTTCGAGCGTCACGAGACCCGCGATGCCGCCGTACTCGTCGATCACCATCGCGAGGTGATTCGATTCGAGCTGCATCTGGCGCAGCGTGTCATCCGCCTTCTTTGACTCTGGCACGAACAGGGCCGCACGCGCGAGGGAATCGACGGTGATGCCATCGATTCCGTTCGGGCGTTCGTAGCTCAGCCGAGCGACGTCACGCAGGTACAGGATGCCGAGCACCGCATCCACGTCCTCGCCGATCACCGGCATGCGCGAGATTCCCGTGCTGAGGAAAAGCCCCATCGCGGCCCCGATCGTCGCTGTGCCATCGATCGTGATCATGTCGGTGCGCGGGATCATGACCTCGCGCACGACCGTGTCGTTGAACGCGAAGATCGAGTGGATGAGCTCGCGATCGTCCTCTTCGAGAACGGCGCGCTCCGTTGCCTCGTCGACCATACTGAGCAACTGCTCCTCCGTGGAAAAAGTCGCGGTTCTTCCGGGCGTTACACGGTTTCCGATCGCAACGAGCGCCGCGGCGATCGGCCCAAGGAAAACGCGGATGGCGTGCACGGTCCAGGCCGTCCATCGCGCGACCGTGCGGGCGTGCACCCGCCCGACGCTGCGCGGACTCGATCCGACGAGCACGAAGGAGGCGACGGTCATGATGAACGCGGAGCACAACAGCGCCCACCACCACTCAGCGAAAACGTAGGCGAACGCAAGCGTCACGAGCACTGCCGCGGTTGTCTCGGCCACGACGCGCATGAAGTTGACGGAATTGATGTGCGCGCCAACGTCCCCCGCAATCGCCGTGAGGGATTTTTTCGCTCTCGAGTGCGCAGCCAGATCGAGCAGGTCCGCGCGGGACAGCACGATCAGGGCCGCATCCGCCGCGGCCAGCAGGCCACCGAAGATCACCAGCAGCACGGCGACGCTGACGAAGATCGGAATCATCTGTGACTACCTCGTTCGTCGCTCGGCAAGGGCGAAACCGGCGAGGATGTCCCGTTGCACGCCGAACATCTCTTTCTCATCCTCCGGCTCCGCGTGGTCGAATCCGAGCAGATGGAGGATGCCGTGGGTGGTCAGCAACAGCATTTCCTCGAGCGAGCTGTGGCCAGCGGTCTCGGCTTGGGAGATCGCGACCTGGGGGCACAACACGATGTCGCCGAGCAGCCCCGCCGGAGTCATCGCCTCTTCCGAGCCCGGTCGAAGCTCATCCATAGGAAAACTCAGAACGTCGGTCGGGCCCGGTTCGTCCATCCACTGCAGGTGAAGCTGCTCCATGGCACCCTCATCGACAAGCAGAATCGCGAGTTCGGCATCCGGATGAACATGGAGAAAGTCGAGCACGTAGATCGAGAGCCGCTGGAGAGCGGTCTCGTCCACCGGAATGACGGACTCGTTATTTATCTCGATCGACACCCTCAGCGCCCCCGTTCCGCAGCCTGCTGGCGTTCGAACTTCTGCGCCTGCCGTTCTGCGTCGTACGTCGTATAGGCGTCGAC
>JAYTEZ010000059.1:0-3271 GCA_043734805.1 Microbacteriaceae bacterium | reverse complement strand
CACGACAACGAGCACGAGAAACAGCACGACGCCAAGGGAGGCGAGGAGTGCGAGTACGAGGTTGACGAAGGTCTGGTTCGAGCGGTGCCGACGCGAGCTTTCGGCCGTGCGGGCCGCGGTCTCCTCGGGCGTCTCCGGGCGACCGAGTTCCGCGACAACGCGTGGCGGGCGGTTCGATGGGGTGGGCACGGGTCTCAGTCCGCGACGGCGCTGGCGGCGCTGGCGACGGCGGTGCCGGCGGCGTTGCGAGCCGCGTCGAGCCGCGCCTTTGCGCCGATAAGCCATTCCTCGCAGCGCCGGGCAAGCGCCTCACCGCGCTCCCACAGCCCGAGCGACTCTTCGAGCGTCGACGATCCCTGTTCGAGTTCATTGACGACGCGCACAAGTTCGTCGCGAGCCTGCTCATAGCTCAGTTCGGCGACGTCACCATTCGTCGGCGTGCCGGGGTGAGGGGTGTGTGCCACGGCTTAATTCTACCCAGCCTTCCGGGGGGCGTCCGGTGCCGCGGTGACAGTGGTGTGCGCGATGCCATCGGCGAGGGTGAGGAGGAGGGGTGTGCCAACCGTCGCGTCCTTTTCGCTGCGGAGCAGGGCGCCACCTGGCAACTGCGCGATCGCGTAGCCGCGATCGAGCGTGCGCTGCGGCGAGAGGGCGCGCAGCTGCGAGCGCAGTTCGGCGACCCGGGTGTGGGAGCGCTCGACCGTCAGCTCGATCAGCTCGGCACTCCGACCGACATAGCGACCGAGTTCCTCGGCGCGCGAATCGACCAGCCAGTCGGCGCTCGCGAGCACGGGGCGGGACCTGAGCTGTTCGAGCCGGTCGATCTCCGTTCTGATGAATCCCGTCATCCGGGTGCCGAGCCATGCTCGCGCCTGCTGCACTCGGCTGAGTTCTTCCGCGACGTCGGGCACGACACGTTTCGCCGCATCGGTCGGGGTGGATGCCCGCAAGGATGCCACCTCGTCGAGAAGGGGTCGATCGGCCTCGTGCCCGATCGCGCTCACGATCGGCGTCAGGCACGCGGCCGCGGTGCGCACGAGCATCTCGTCGCTGAATACCAGCAGATTTTGGAAGTCCCCGCCTCCTCTGGCGATGATGATCACGTCGACCTCGGGGTCTGCGTCGAGCGCCTTGATCGCTGCGGTCACCTCAGCGGCGGCGCGGTCACCCTGCACCGCGGTGTGGATGACGCGAAAGGCGACGACCGGCCACCGCAGCTGCGCGTTGCGCAGAACGTCTTTCTCGGCATCCGAATCCTTGCCGGTGATGAGCCCGATGCAGCGGGGAAGGAACGGCAGCGGCTTCTTGTGATCGAGATCGAAGAGGCCCTCGGAACGGAGCTTCTGGCGCAGCCGCTCGAGCCTCTCGAGCAGATCGCCGAGACCGACGTGCCGCATTTCGAACACCTGCATCGTGAGCGTGCCGCCCTTTACCCAGTAGTTGGGTTTGAGGAGCGCGACAACTCGATCGCCCTGCTTCAGGTCATCCGGGAGCTTCGCTCGCACGGAAGACCAGACGGTAAAGCCGACCGTGGCATCGGCGTCGAGGTCTTTGAGCTTTCCGTAGACGTTGCCGCCGCTGAGACCCCACTGGGTTATCTCGCCCTCGACCCAGGCGCTGCCGAGGCGGTCGATCCAGCCCTTGATCTTGGTGGACAGCAGTGCGACCGGCCACGGAGCATCGACCGTCGAAGGGGTGCTTGTCTCCGTCACCGTTACCCTTTCCCAGTTCTCGACCAGCGCGTGCGAAGTAGAATCTTTCGGTGAGCAATATCACCAATGGCAAACTTGCGCCGCAAGAAACGGCACCGCAAATATCGATGCCGCGCTTTCCTGCTCTTCGGGACAGGCTAAAGGATACCCCCGTCGCCGGTTCGAAGCGGGTGTTACTCGCGGCCCCGCGCGGCTACTGTGCAGGAGTGGATCGTGCCGTGATCGCGGTGGAAAAAGCGCTTGAGCACTACGGATCTCCGGTCTACGTTCGCAAGCAGATTGTGCACAACATCCATGTCGTTTCAACGCTGGAGAAGAAGGGCGCCATCTTCGTCGACGGCGTCGATGAGGTGCCGGAAGGTTCGCATATCGTCTTCTCCGCCCACGGGGTTTCTCCTGCCGTTGTGCGGGCCGCTGCCGACCGCAACCTTAAGGCCGTCGACGCGACCTGCCCACTCGTGACAAAGGTGCATCGCGAGGCCGTCCGGTTTGCGCGAGATAACTTCGAGATCCTGCTCATCGGGCATGCCGGTCACGAAGAGGTTGAGGGCACGATGGGCCACGCGCCCGAGCGCACGACTCTGATCAACGGTCCGACTGATGTTGCGAACCTCACGGTGACGGATCCGGACAACCTGGTTTGGCTCTCCCAGACCACGCTGAGTGTCGACGAAACCATGGAAACCGTGCGGCTGCTGCGAGAACGCTTTCCCAACCTGCACAATCCTCCGAGCGACGACATCTGTTACGCGACCCAGAACCGCCAGGTCGCGATCAAGAAGGTCGCCGAGGAAGCGGAGCTCGTGATCGTCGTCGGCTCCGCGAACAGCTCTAACACCGTTCGACTGGTGGATGTCGCGCTCGAGAACGGCGCAAAGGCCGCCTATCGGGTGGATTACGCGAGCGAGATCCGGCAGGACTGGCTCGACGGCGTCGCGACGGTCGGTGTCACTTCGGGAGCCTCCGTGCCCGAAGTGCTCGTGCAGGAGGTGCTCGATGACCTCGCCGACGCCGGCTTTGCGGATGTGCGGCAGGTCGTCACCGCCGAGGAGGACCTCATGTTTTCGCTCCCGAAGGAGCTTCGCAAGGATTCCAGCGGGAACGCTGACGCGCGCGGCCTCGGCGGTCGCACGCGCCAGCTCGATTGGCAGTCGAAATGACCGCGCAGAGGCCCCGCCCGCAGTACGGCGAGTATGCGTCGCCGCAGGACCAGGCGCAGGCTATCGCCGGTTCGTTGCCTCCGATCATTCCGGCACCGACTGCGCCTCATCCCGTAACTGCCGGTGCGCCTGCTCGGTCCGCCGGATCGGGGGTTCGGATGGGCGGGTCTGCCTCACGGCCGAAGTCGCGACGCTGGGATCTGATCCTGAGCCTGGTGCTTCTCGCGTACGGTGCGCTCAACGTCGTCGCGCAGATTTTCCAGGCCACAGACTTAGCGACTGTGCTGAGCCGGTTCTACACGGTGCAGGGGATCGGGACGTTCACGCCTACCGAACTCTCATCGACGCTCGGTATCGTGCTCAACGTCATCACCGTCGCAGTGTTTCTGGCGACCGTCG
>JAYTEZ010000058.1:0-4340 GCA_043734805.1 Microbacteriaceae bacterium | reverse complement strand
GATCGACGCGCTACCCACCACAGGGGTGCAGAAGCGGGATATTTTCTCCGACGTGACCTCAGGGAGCAAGACCGCTTCGGAGCGTCCAGCGATGAAGCGCCTGCTCAAGCACGCCCAACCCGGTGACACGGTCGTCGTCTGGCGCATCGACCGCCTTGGGCGCTCCATCATCATCGAGCGAGTCAACGCCGACATCACCGAGGCGCGCTCCTCCGGGACACAATTCGGCCGACCGCCCGCTGATCCAATCGTGATCGCGGAGAAGCTGACCGCGGTCCGCGCCGCCCGCGCGAAGGGCCAGACAGCCAGCCAAGCCGTCAAGATCGTCGGCTGGAGCCGAGCCACCCTTTACCGATACGCGCGTGCAGCCGGACTTCTCCGCGAGGCTCCGGAAGCGGGCGTGTCAGCTGACTGATTAGGGCACAGGAACTCGGACAAGCCAGCAACCCGAGTTCCTCTGCACTATCCCAGAAACGCAGGGAATTCCGGGCACACGAACTCGAATAATGAGAGTCGCTCGAAAATCCGGGCTCGCGTGCCGTAAACCGATCGTTCCTCGCGGATCAATCTGATCAAGAAGGTTCAGTAGTGCGTCACCGTATTGCACTGGACGATCCGTCCGAAAGCGGCGCGCAAGGCGGTGAGGGCAACCCGGGTAAACTCGGTGACCGTGAGCGAACGCACCCTGATCAAGAACCTTGCCGCCTCTGCCGACGGGCCCGTCAGCGTATCGGGATGGGTTGAGACGGTTCGCGATCAGAAGAAGGTGCAGTTCGTCGTGCTACGCGACGAGTCCGGCGCCGTGCAGCTCGTTCACCCACGGCCATTTGCCGACGATGGTTCGCCGCTCGAAGATTCGCTGGCCGAGGAGATTTCCGGACTCAGCCAGGGAACGTTCCTCACCGCGACCGGTGAGCTCAAGCATGACGAGCGCGTCAAGCTTGGCGGAGTCGAGATCAAGCTCGACCCCTCGACCGGCTCCGAACCCGGCGGTCTCGTGATCGCCTCCGTCGCCATCGCCGAAACCCCCATCGCCGCCGACTCGAGCCTCGACAAGCGCATGGACTGGCGTTTCCTCGACCTGCGTCGCCCCGAGCAGAACCTCGTGTTCCGCGTGCAGACGACCTTCGAGCACGCGCTGCGCACCTACTGGGTCGAGAACGACTTCATCGAACTGCACACCCCCAAACTCATGGCGAGCGCGAGCGAGTCGAAGGCCGAGCTGTTCGAGGTCAAATACTTCGAGGGCAAGGCATTTCTCGCCCAAAGCCCGCAGTTCTTCAAGCAAATGGCGCAGCCGGCCGGATTTGGCAAGATCTTCGAGATCGGTCCGGCCTTCCGCGCCGACCCCAGTTTCACCAGCCGTCACGCCACGGAGTTCACGAGCGTCGACGCCGAGATCAGCTGGATCGACAGCCACGAAGACGTGATGACCATGCACGAGAACCTGCTGGTCGCCGGACTCGGCGCGGTGAAGGCGAAGCATGGCGACGAGATCAAGGCCCTGTTTGACGTCGACGTGACCGTTCCGACCACACCGTTTCCGCGCATCCCGCTTGCCGAGGCCAGGCGCATCGTCGCCGAGCGCGGCTACGAGGTGCCTCGGCGCGACGACGACATGGACCCGGAGGGCGAGCGCCAGATTTCGGCCCACGTGCAGGAGACGTACGGGCACGAGTTCGTCTTCCTCACGGACTACGCCTCGAGCATCCGGCCTTTTTATCACATGCGTCATGCGGATGATGCTGGCCTGACTAACAGCTACGACCTCATCTTCAACGGGGTCGAGATCTCCACCGGCGCACAGCGTGAACACCGTATCGACGTGCTTGAGCAGCAGGCCCGGGACAAGGGGCTCGACCCGGACGAGCTCGGCTTCTACCTCGACTTCTTCCGCTTCGGCGTTCCCCCACACGGCGGCTTCGGTATGGGGCTGAGCCGCGTGCTAATGCTCCTGCTGCACCAGGCAAACCTGCGCGAGGTCACCTACCTGTTCCGGGGCCCGACCCGGCTCCTGCCATAGCGGCAAGCACAGTGGGCGTCGAACTCACAATCATGTGGGGCAGACCGGCGTCACGAAGGTCGTCCAAACCAGCCTGGCTGCACACTTAAACCGATGCTGACCGTATCCTTGGAGCGATACCTGACGTGGGTACCGGTGCCTTTCGCGAAGAGTAAGCAGGCAGGTCATGGCTGGAAAATTTGAACTCTACGAAGACAAAGCTGGCGAATACCGCTTCCGCCTGAAGGCAGGAAACGGTGAGGTCATCGCGCTGGCCTCGGAGGGCTATTCATCAAGGGCGAGCGCCCTCAAGGGCATCGAGTCTGTGCGCAAGAACGCCCCGGACGCGCCAGTGGTCGAGGTCTAACGGCTGTAGGGCGCGCGGGAGCAACCGGGGCCTTGAGCTGGACCGATGGGGCCTTCGATGCGCTATCAGCGTTGCGGCGCGGCACAATTCTGGACTCGATGCTGGTACCGTGACCTGCATGGATAACGGGTCAGACGACAGTAGGCGAGCGGCAGTCGAGGCTGGCCGCGAATTGCAGGCCATTCTCGAGCAGCACATCAGCCTTCTGGCGAGCGAGTTGGATGAAGACGAGGCGGCTGTCGAGGTTGACAGCCAACTGTGGGAAGCGGTCGGCGCCTACGGCGAAGCCCTCGATACCCTCTACGGCGAGGACGACGACGACGCGGACGCGGGGTCGAACGAACTCACCTTCACCGTTCGCACACGCTACGACTACACCGTCGTCGACGAGAAAGCCTTTCTCTCCGCCGGCGTGGGCATCGGGCAGGCCGTGCAACAGCTCATCGACGAAGCCGGTAGACCGATCGGCGCGCTCGAGGTCGCGAGCCTCGAAACCGGCAGCGGTCTGCTCACCGTTCACCTCAACAACGAACCGCTCGTCTCGTCGGACTTCCAGGCCGCGGATGAACCTACCGACCTGCTGTTGGTTGCCCCGAACGAAAGCCTTGCCTTCGTGCTCGACGAGCCAGTCTACGACTCGCGTGTCGAAGCGGAAGCCGCGGTAAAGCGCCGCGAGTATTGAACCATCCGGCTTCTAGCCGAGGAAGTCCACCGTTGCCTGTTCGGCGATGACGGACCGAATGTATGCGCCGACCGCCTGGTGGTCGGGGTTGACCTGATAGGCCTCCAGCCCATCCACGTCGTCGAAGTCCACGATCAGCCCGACGTCCCAGTTATTCGGGCCGTCGACTACCGTGCTGCCGACAGCGAGCGCGCGAATCGAAGGAACGACGCCGACGAGCGACTGCAGCCTGGTCGCAATTTGCTCGGCGTGCTCCCGCTTCGTTGCGGCATCCTCTGCAGTGAGCTTCCAGGACACGACGTGTTTGAGCATCAGACCTCCAGTAGTGCGGTTCGCAGGCGACCGGGATCGACGCGCCAGATGGTGTGCACTCGGCCGTTGAGCAGTAAGACCGGGATCTCGTCCACGTATTTGTGCAGAAGTTGCGGGTCCTCGTAGATGGAGACTTCTTCGACCGAGATGGAGGGCGCGGATGGCACGCCAGCAAGCTCCGCGACGACCGAGGTCACGACATCCCGCGCCACATCGCACAGGTGACAGCCCGGCTTGCCGATGAGGGTGAGGACGGTGGGGGCCACGCATCCAGAGTAACCCGGTTGGCGCCGACGAGATGTGCCTTAACGCCGCGGCCGAATGATAGGCGGCTGGGTGCGCCATCTGCGAAACACGTAAGCGCCGGGCCCGACAGGCCCGGCGCTCAGGTGTTGCGTCGCGAGACGCTACTTTTTGTTACGACGCTACTTTTTGTTACGACGCTGATGACGAGTCTTGCGAAGCAGCTTGCGATGCTTCTTCTTCGCCATACGCTTACGACGCTTCTTGATTACGGAACCCATACGCACCTCATAAATTCTGGCCTCACTGATTCATGAACAGACGACCGGGTCCGTTCAGAACCGCGGAAAATTTGCCTCGGGCTATCCTACCCGCTGAATGGCGGTGGGATGAATTGCCCCTAATCGGCGGCCACAGTGGCCGCGCAGATAGGGTCAGCCAAGATCGGCGATGTGCGTATCGATGGCCGCCTCGACCGCAGATTCCAACACCCGAAACGAGCGGCCGAACCGGATGGCCGGCAGCTCTCCCGCATGAATCATGCGATATACCGTCATTTTGGAGACGCGCATCATGTCCGCCACCTCGGCGACCGTGAGAAACCGCACCTCTGAGAGATCGCGTGCCATGTCGAATATGCCCCTTGGTTCCAGTGAGATTGGGAACGTACGCACTCGGTACCTCTTGTTACCGGAGTGCTAATTGGTAACTGTAGGGGCTAATGTGACTCGCTG
>JAYTEZ010000057.1:0-3504 GCA_043734805.1 Microbacteriaceae bacterium | reverse complement strand
CACCACCTGCAGATCGGCCAGGCCGTGTACAACAAGGCCCAGCTCAATACCTGGCGCCGCAATGCGGGCACCTCCGGCCATGCCGAGGGCTGGGCGCTTTATGCGGAGCGCCTCATGGAACAGCTCGGCTATCTGGATGACCCCGCCGATCGGCTTGGGATGCTCGACGGTCAGCGGATGCGCGCGGCACGCGTCGTGCTCGACATCGGTGTGCACCTCGAGAGGACGCTTCCGGACGGCTCCGGACCGTGGACCGGCGAATACGCGTTCGGCTTCCTGGGACGCAACGTCAACATGAACGAGGGCTTCGTACGCTTCGAGGTCAATCGCTACCTCGGTTGGCCGGGGCAGGCGCCTTCCTACAAGATCGGGCAGCGGATCTGGGAGCAGCTTCGCGACGAATACGCGCGTCGCGAGGGCGCTACCTTTGACATCCGTGCGTTCCACAAGAAGGCACTCGACATTGGCGGTGTCGGCCTCGACACTCTGAAAGCGGCGTTGCTCAAGTAGGGCGCTCATCCGCCGTGGTGGCATCAATCTGGACTGAGCGGTAAGCTTGAGTGTCGCAATTCTGTGACGTCTCATCCGGCTGCCAGTCGCGGAACAACAAGATCCGCTTCACAACCAGATCTTCTGCGACCGGCCTGAACACTGTGCTTGTCACAAGCACGCCCATCCTGGAGCAACTACTACATGACAATCGTAACGACCGAAAAGGCACCAAAGCAGGTCGCCATCAACGACATCGGATCTGCTGAAGACTTTCTTGCCGCGGTCGAAAAGACGCTGAAGTTTTTTAACGACGGGGACCTCATCGAAGGTACCGTCGTCAAGATCGACCGTGACGAGGTTCTCCTCGATGTCGGTTACAAGACTGAGGGAGTCATTCCCTCCCGCGAACTCTCCATCAAGCACGACGTCGACCCGACGGAGGTCGTCCAGGTCGGCGATGTTGTCGAAGCCCTCGTGCTCCAGAAGGAGGACAAAGAAGGCCGTCTCATCCTGTCGAAGAAGCGCGCCCAGTACGAGCGTGCGTGGGGCGACGTCGAGAAGATCAAGGAAGCGGATGGCGTCGTCACCGGTTCGGTAATCGAGGTCGTCAAAGGCGGACTCATCGTCGACATCGGACTTCGCGGATTCCTTCCGGCTTCGCTCATCGAACTGCGCCGCGTTCGCGACCTCACGCCGTATCTCGGCCAGGAGATCGAGGCCAAGATCCTCGAGCTCGACAAGAACCGCAACAACGTTGTGCTTTCGCGTCGCGCCCTGCTCGAGCAGACCCAGTCGGAGAGCCGCACGACCTTCCTCAACAACCTCGCCAAAGGCCAGGTTCGCAAGGGTGTCGTCTCCTCGATCGTAAACTTTGGCGCGTTCGTCGACCTCGGCGGCGTCGACGGACTGGTTCACGTCTCCGAACTCTCGTGGAAGCACATCGAGCACGCCTCAGAGGTCGTCGAGGTTGGCCAGGAGGTCACCGTCGAGATTCTCGAGGTCGACCTCGAGCGCGAGCGCGTCTCGCTGTCGCTCAAGGCCACCCAGGAAGACCCGTGGCAGGTCTTCGCCCGCACTCACGCCATCGGCCAGGTTGCACCGGGCAAGGTCACGAAACTCGTTCCGTTCGGTGCGTTCGTTCGCGTCGCGGAGGGTATCGAGGGACTCGTTCACATCTCGGAGCTTTCCGGAAAGCACGTCGAACTCGCCGAGCAGGTTGTCTCGGTCGGTGACGAGGTCTTCGTCAAGGTCATCGACATCGATCTCGAGCGTCGTCGCATCTCGCTGAGCCTCAAGCAGGCCAACGATGGTGTCGACCCCGAGGGAACCGAGTTCGACCCGGCACTCTACGGAATGCTCACCGAGTACGACGAGGCGGGCAACTACAAGTACCCTGACGGTTTCGACCCGGAGACCAACGAGTGGAAAGAGGGCTTCGAGTCCCAGCGCGAGAAATGGGAGCAGGACTACGCTGCGGCCCAGGCTCGCTGGGAGGCTCACAAGAAGCAGGTTGCCACCGCTGACGAGAACGTCACCGAGGTGCCTGTTTCCGCTGGTTCATCCTTCTCGAGCGACGCAGAGTCGACGGGAACTCTGGCCGACGACGAGGCACTTGCTGCTCTTCGCGAGAAGCTGTCCTCGAACTCCTAGTTCCTTGAGTAGTGCGAACGGCCGGACCCATCGGGTCCGGCCGTTTCGTCGTTGCGGCCATCACGCCCCTGCGATAGTGCCCGTTCGCGCGCACTAACATTGCCTCGTGTATCTCATCGGACTCACCGGGGGCATCGCCTCGGGAAAAACGGTCGTCGCCAAGCATCTGGCGCAACGCGGAGCAGTGCACATCGATGCCGACCAGCTGGCGCGCGATGTCGTTGAGCCAGGCACACCGGGGCTTGCCGCGATAGCCGAGCGGTTTGGACCCGGTGTCATCGCCGCCGATGGTTCCCTCGATCGCACGGCCCTCGGTGCTGTCATCTTCGCGGATCCAGGCGCCCGCCTCGCGCTCAACGGCATCACGCATCCGGCTATCAGGGCACTCTCCAGTGCGCTCTTCGCCCAGGCGGAGGGCCGCGATCCGGATGCCGTCGTGGTCTACGACGTGCCGCTGCTGGTCGAGGGCTCGAAGAATCCCGGGTTCCCCACATTCGATCTCGTCGTCGTGGTGAATGCGAGTGCGGACAACCGCATCGACCGCCTCATGACACTGCGAGGCCTCAGCCGTGAGGATGCCGTCCATCGCCTCAACTCGCAGGCGACAGAATCGGAACGCCTCGCAATAGCGGATGTCGTGATCGACAGCAATGGAACGCTCGAGGAGACCGTGAAACAGGCCGACATGCTCTGGGAGAGGATCGCGGCGCGCTCCGAAGGCATTGCGCCGTCGGCATAACCACCAGGGAGTGTCGGTGGGGCTGCTTAAGCTTGACGCATGGAACCGACACGATCCGTGCGCCCGTTCGAGGTCATCAGCGACTACACGCCGAGCGGCGATCAGCCAGCCGCGATCGCCGAACTGACTTCCCGAATCAACGCCGGCGAGACGGACATCGTGCTGTTGGGTGCGACGGGAACAGGCAAGTCCGCAACCACCGCATGGCTCATCGAAGCCGTTCAGCGTCCAACGCTCGTGCTGGCACATAACAAGACGCTTGCCGCGCAGCTCGCCACCGAGTTCCGTGAACTCATGCCCAACAACGCAGTCGAATACTTCGTCTCCTACTATGACTACTACCAGCCGGAGGCCTACGTTCCACAGACGGACACCTTTATCGAGAAAGACTCGTCGATCAACGCCGAGGTCGAACGACTCCGCCACTCGACGACGAACTCACTCCTGAGCCGCCGCGATGTGATCGTGGTCTCGACGGTGTCCTGCATCTACGGCCTTGGGAGCTCTGAAGAGTACCTGGATGCCATGATCGCTCTCCAGGTGGGCATGAGGATCAATCGTGAGACCCTCATCCGAAAGTTCGTGTCGATGCAGTACCAGCGCAACGATGTCGACTTCTCCCG
>JAYTEZ010000056.1:0-6128 GCA_043734805.1 Microbacteriaceae bacterium | reverse complement strand
GGATCGACCCGGCGTCCCAAAAGTTTCGAGATCGAGGTGACCCCGGCGCCCGCGATCCCGCAGGCAATGATCGAGTCGTACGCCTCGAAGTCGTTGCTGCAATTGAGCGCAAATCCGTGCATTGTCACGCCCTCAGCAACTCGGATGCCGATAGCGGCAATTTTATCGACACCGTTAATCCAGACGCCCGACCGACCATCGACACGACCGGAGTCGATACCGAGCTCGCCGAGGACATCGATGAGCATGCCCTCGAGCCTCCGCACATAACCGACCACATCGATCGGATTGGGCAGGTGCAGAATCGGATAGCCGACCAGCTGCCCGGGTCCATGCCAGGTGATTTTCCCTCCGCGATCGACATCGATGACCGGAGTGCCGTTGGCGGGTCTCTCCGAGGCCTCGGTGCGTTTGCCTGCGGTGTAAACAGACGGATGTTCGAGGAGGATCACCGTGTCGGGGGAGGTACCGTCGACGACCGAACGATGGGTTGCGCGTTGCAGATCAAGGGCCTGCAGATACGGCACGGAGTTGGCGCTTAGCCCCGCGACGACGAAGTCGAGCACCGCATTAGCTTACTCTGCCTGTCGTGGCTCCTCCTCTCCTTTCCTGTGGCGCTGGCGGAGCGGATGTCAACAGTTACGATCCCTCGATCCTTACCAGCTGCGCACCTGCGGCACTGTGTTCGTGTGGACATGGTGGGTGGCTATCGGCTCGTGCGCAAGCTCGGCGAGGGAGAGCGCGCCGAGATTTACCTCGGTCACGCGGGCGCGACCGACCCTCCCGAGCATGATCGAACCGCGGCGATCAAACTGTTTAGACGATCGACATCAGCCCAGAGCATCGATATCGAGATCGAGGCGCTGGCACGAGCGTCGTGCCGCCATCTGCTCGAACTGCGGGATCTCGCGACGGCAGCAGACGGCCGACCGTGCCTCATCCTGCCCCGACTCGGTGTCG
Organism: Microbacteriaceae bacterium; assembly: GCA_043734805.1. Taxonomy (GTDB): domain Bacteria; phylum Actinomycetota; class Actinomycetes; order Actinomycetales; family Microbacteriaceae; genus Lacisediminihabitans. Next base: position 5,168 of record JAYTEZ010000056.1, on the reverse strand, counting down.
GCAGCCTCGGTGCTGGCAACCTCGGTGTCGGCAGCCTCGCTCGGCTGATCGCCCGGAGAACCGGGATCGAGATTGGTGAGGCGGTAACGGCTCTTGCCCCTGTCGTCTCCGCGATAGGCGAACTTCACCGGGTGGGCGTTGCGCACGGGGGCATTCGGCTTTCGTCAGTGCTGTTCGATCGAACGGGTGCCCCCGTCGTCGCTCAATTCGGCCGGGCGAGCATCATCGGAGAATTTCCGGGTCGCGAGGGCGCGCGAAGTCTCACGCCGGCCCAACTGGCGGACGAGCCGAGGGTTCTGGAGGATCTCGCTGGGCTGTCATCAATGGTTCGACACGTGTTGGACCACATCGAGACCTCCAGTGGCGCCGCGCAGGTCGGCGACCTTCGTCAATGGCTGGACGCGAGCAATGCCAGCGAGCGGCCCGAGAGTTTCAGCCAGGAGCTGGCTGATCGACTTTTCGATCTTGCGCCAGCCCTGCCGATTCGGCTCGAAAATCCGGCCGCGCAGCGCGAACGAGCGCAGATCCCACCGCGAGCGGTGCTTCCGAGTGTGACGCCTGCTGGTGGTGGTGACCCAGCGCTGCCGCTCCGCGGATGGTTCTCGGCCCTCCATCTGCCCGGGTGGATCGAACAGGCGATCTCGAGCAGCCTCGATTCGCACCCGTTCGCCGCGCTGCGGGTCCGCATCGCCCGCACTCTTGCGCCGGTTCGACGACCCGTGTGGATCGTTGGTGCAGCGGGGCTGGCCGCTCTTGTCGTGGCGGTGACCGTCCTCCCCTCCTCGCATTCCGCGCGGCCGGGTGCGCGGTCGGATGCATTGCCAACTGCCTCGCCCGCGCCCACGCCGTCATCCCCGACGGCGGTGGCTGACGCGCGAGCCATACTCGGTGACGATCCGGTAGCGGCCGCTGCGTCTCTCATCGCGGCACGGGGGGTGTGCCTGCAGGACCGGTCTGTGCTCTGTCTCGGCGGCGTCGACCAGGCCGACTCGGCCGCGATGGAGGCTGATTCCCACCTGATCCGTCAGGTGCAGCGGGGGGAGGAGCTGCCAGTCGGCGCTCTGCTGCCGGGGGTCCAGCTGCGGCTTGTGCAACGGTTTGGTGACTCGGCGATCATTCAGATCCTGTTGCCCGGGGCTGGTGCAAGCCCGACACATCCGGCCTCGCTTCTCATCGTGAAGGGCGAAACCGGATGGCGGGTCAGGGACCTTACCCTGAGCTGAAGTGCGCCGTGCAGCGGTCAGATGCCGAAGTCAGATGCGCAGGTCAGGTGCGCAGCTTAGATGCCGAGGTTCGCCGCGAAGTCGCCGCCCTCGAGCCGGTTCTTCACGGCCACGAGGAAACGGGCCGCGTCAGCGCCATCGACGATCCGGTGGTCGTACGACAGGGCGAGATAGACGGTCGAGCGGATGGCAATCGCATCCATTCCGTGATCGGAAACAACGACAGGCTTCTTCGTTACGATGCCCGTGCCGAGAATCGCCGACTGGGGCAGGAAGACGATCGGGGTGTCGAACAGCGCGCCACGCGATCCCGTGTTCGTCAGCGTGAACGTGCCACCGGCAAGCTCGTCCGGCTTGAGCTTGTTGCCACGAGTCCGTTCCGCGAGATCGGCAATCTGCCCGGCAAGACCGGCCAGATCGAGTGCACCCGCGTCACGAATGACCGGCGTGAGAAGACCGCGCTCGGTGTCGACCGCGATAGAGATGTTCTCCTGCGCGGGGTAGACGATTGTGTCACCGTCGATCGTGGCATTGACGATCGGGTAGGCCCTGAGTGCCTCCGCCGCCGCGAGCGCAAAAAACGGAAGGAAAGAAAGCTTGACGCCGGTCTTCGACTGGAAATCCGCCTTGACCCGGTCACGGAAGTTCGCGACCAGGGTCACATCGACCTCGACGACCGAGGTGAGCTGGGCAGAGGACTGCATGGAGATGACGGCACGTTCCGCGATCACCTTGCGGAGTCGCGACATCGGAACGTTTGTGCCGCGCAACGGAGATGTCTCAATCATGGCGGAGGGAGCCGCGGTCTGTTCCGTCGCCGTCGCGGCGGTGTCGTCCGCAACGGCGCTGAGCACATCCTGCTTGCGGATGCGGCCACCGACGCCGGAGCCGGAAAGCGCTGAGAGGTCGATGCCCTTTTCGTTCGCGAGCTTGCGAACGAGCGGGGTCACGTACCCGGCGTTTGCATCAATGTATGTGTGTGCGGGCGCTGATGCCTCTGCGGGGGCGGTACTTGCCTGGATAACGGGAGCCTCGGCTGCAGGAGCCTCAACAACGGGAGCCTCGGCTGGGGGCGCCTCGGCTGCGGGAGCCTCAACAACGGGAGCCTCGGGTGCCTCGTCACGGGGAGCGGGAGGCGTTGGTCCGCTCGGGGGTACCTCCTCGGAAGCCGGAGCATCCGTCGAGGGAACCTCCGCTAGCGGAGTCGGCACGGCGTCCGCCGCCAGAACAGCAGTGACAGCGGGCTGTTGCGGAGCGAAAGCATCCGATTCGACTGGCGCGTAGGCCGAGACGGCTGCGGGAGCCTGTTCGGCAGGCGCTGCGGGAGCCTGTTCGGCAGCAGAGCCCGATCCGTCGCCAATCGTGACGAGCGGCGTGCCGACCTCGACGGTCTCGTCCTCGGCTACAAGGATGGCCTCGATCACGCCGGCAATCGGCGAAGGAATTTCGGTATCGACCTTGTCGGTCGAGACTTCGAGCAACGGCTCGTCAACCTCGACGCGGTCACCGACGTTCTTCAACCAGCGGGTTACCGTGCCCTCGGTGACACTCTCTCCGAGTGCCGGAAGGTTGACGGATTGGCTCATCAGCGGTGCTCCTTTAGACCAGGTCTGTTTCTCTAGCTTAGTTTGCTGTGGCGAAACTCAGAAGGAATGCAGCGGCTTACCGGCCAGGGCGAGGAATGCCTCGCCGAGAGCCTCGTTCTGTGTCGGATGCGCGTGAAGCAGTGGAGCGATGTCCTCCGGAGACGCCTCCCAGTTCACCGCGAGCTGGGCTTCGCCGATGAGCTCGCCCACGCGTGCGCCGATCATGTGCACCCCGACCAACGGCCCATCGATTACTCGCACGACCTTGATCGAGCCCGAGGTGCCGATGATATGGCTCTTGCCATTTCCCGCGAGGTTGTAGTCGTAGCTCGCCACCTTCTCTGCACCGTACTGTTCCTGCGCTTGAGCCTCGGTGAGTCCGACGGAAGCGACCTCTGGATCCGAGTAGGTGACCTTGGGAATGTTGACGTCCTGGATCACGATCGGGTTGAGCCCCGCGATCTCTTCAGCGACAAAAATACCCTGTTGGAATCCGCGGTGGGCGAGCTGGAGGCCGGGCACGATGTCGCCGACCGCGTAGATGCCCGCAATATTCGTGGCAAGCCGCTCATTGGTGAGAACGAATCCGCGATCCATCGTCACGCCTGCTTCTTCATATCCGAGGTTCGCAGTCAGGGGACCACGGCCAACCGCAACAAGAAGCAGCTCCGCCTCCACCTTCTCTCCGTTTTCGAGAGTGACAACGACGCCATTCTCATCCTGCGTCACGCTCTGGAAACGGGTGCCGAGCTTGAAATCGATCCCGCGCTTGCGGAACGCGCGCTCGAACTGCTTGCTGATCGCCTCGTCTTCGTTGGGAACGAGGTGGGGAAGGGCCTCGATGATCGTGACCTCGGCCCCCCACGAGCGCCAGACGCTCGAGAATTCGACGCCGATCACGCCGCCGCCGAGCACCGCGACCTTCTTCGGCACGAAGTCAAGCTCGAGGGCCTGTTCGGAGGAGATGACCCGTCCGGTGATCTCGAGCCCGGGAAGGGAGCGCGAGTATGAACCCGTCGCGAGGATCACATTCTTGCCAACGATGCTGTCGCCTGCTACCTGAACGGTGTTCGCGGAGACGAGGCGTCCCTCGCCCTCGATGACCGTGATGCCGCGGGCCTTGATGAGGCCCTGGAGTCCCTTGAACTTGCTGGCGACAATGCCCTGGCGATATGAGGTCACTGCCGCGATGTCGATGCCCTCAAACGTCGAGGTCACGCCGTACTTGGCGGACTCACGCGTGACATCCGCGACCTCGGCCGAGTGCAGCAGCGCTTTGGTCGGGATGCAACCGACGTGAAGGCAGGTGCCCCCGACCTTGTCCTTTTCGATCAGGGCAACGGATAAACCCAATTGGCTCGCGCGCAGGGCTGCAGCGTATCCGCCGCTTCCTGCTCCGAGGATCACAATGTCGAAGTTCTGCTCTGACACCCGGCGACTCCCTAGGGTTTCAAGGTTTAGTGCGTACGTCCCGCCAGTGGATTCGGCGACAGACTGCGGCGGCTCGATTTTTCCAGCCACAAAGACCTTACTACGCGTGCGAAATCTCCTCTGCCAGGGCGAGCAGGGTGCGGACGGTTACCCCCGTCGGACCCTTGCCGGTGAAGCCGTATCCAGCGCCCGCGTTGTTGGCTGGACCGGCGATATCGAGGTGCGCCCAGGGGATGCGCCCACGCGCCGCATCCTTCTGCTGGCCGATAAATTCCTGCAGAAAGACGCCGGCAATCAGCATTCCTCCTGCCGTGCTGCCGATTTTCGCGTTGGCAATGTCGGCTACATCGGAGTTGAGCAGAGCCCGAAGTTCGCCGGGCAGAGGCATGGGCCACAGGAGCTCTCCCGCCGCCGTCGCCGTCGCGACAACCTGATTCACGAAATCCTCGTCGCCCATCACTGCTGAATACCGATCGCCCAGAGCCACGCGAGCGGCTCCGGTGAGGGTCGCGACGTCGATGATGGCATCCGGGAACTCTTCGCTCGCAGCGACAAGTGCGTCCGCCATAACGACCCTGCCTTCCGCGTCGGTGTTGAGCACCTCGACCGTCCTGCCACCGCGAATGCGCAGCACGTCGTTTGGTCGGGCCGCGGATCCGGACGGCATGTTCTCCGCGAGACACAGCCAGGCGGTGAGACGGACCCCGAGGCAGAGCTGTGCCGCGGCAAGAACAACCGACATCACAGTGGCCGCGCCCGCCATGTCGTATTTCATGCCCACCATGCCGGCCGGCTGTTTGAGCGAGAGTCCGCCGGTGTCGAAGGTAATGCCCTTGCCGACAAGAGCCAGGTGCTGGCGTGCGCCGACCGGCGAATAGCTCAGTTTGACGAGTCGCGGACCGCGCGCCGACCCGGCACCGACCCCGAG
>JAYTEZ010000055.1:0-2471 GCA_043734805.1 Microbacteriaceae bacterium | reverse complement strand
CGGTACTCTGGATTGAGGCGGATGAGGGTGCCGCTCGCCACCATCTCGCGGGTAATCCGGTCGTACTCGGCCACGGAACCGTCGCACCAGACGATCTCTTTCGGGGTCGTCAGCCGCGCGATCGACGCCACCCACGCGATGACGCGCTTGTCGGTACCGATGGGGGGCTGACCGGCCGCCTGGGCTACTGACACGACCGGCGCTGTCACAGAAGAGGTAGCGGATCGGGTTGGGGTGATTGTCATGGCTCATCCGTCCTGAAGTTGCTCATATTCGACTCGTGAATCAAGACTGCGCTCTTTTCGACGCAATTTCGAGTAAAAAGGCTGGTAAAAATGCCTGATCTTTCACTAGGGTCAAATGCATGACCGATCTCGCGACGCTGGGCCAGCGCATCCGCTATTTCCGTAACGAAGCGGGGCTCACTCTCGACCAACTCGGCAGCGCGGTCGGAATTGCCGGCAGCCAGCTCTCTCTGATGGAGAACGGTCGACGCGAGCCCCGCCTTTCGCTGCTGCAGGGCATCGCGAGAACCGTCGGGATCGAGGTGTCGGTGCTGCTCGACGAGCAGGCCCCGACCGCTCGAGCCGCCCTCGAGATCGAACTCGATCGGATGCAGAAGGCGACCGTCTATCAGGGGCTCGGTCTTCCGGCCATCCGGCCGTCGCGCACGATGCCGGAGGACACCCTTCTCTCGCTCGTCGGGCTGCACCGCGAACTCGCTCGCCGTGCGCGAGAGGCGATCGCGACTCCGGAGGAAGCCCGGCGTGCCAACACCGAACTACGGCAGTTCATGCGCACCAAAGACAATTACATGCCGGAGATCGAGCGACTCGCCGAGGATGCCGTGCGCGGGGTCGGTCACGTCAATGGGGCTCTCACGCACCGCTCGGTGAACCGGATGGCCCAGAAGCTCGGATTCGAACTGATCTTCGTCCATGACCTGCCGCATTCGACTCGCTCGGTCACCGACCTCGAAAACGGTCGGATCTACCTGCCACCGGCGTCGATTCCCGGTGGCCATGGGCTCCGCTCGATGGCGCTTCAGGCCATCGCCCATCGTCTGCTCGCCCACACGGAGCCGGAAAGCTACGCCGAGTTTCTCCGCCAGCGGCTCGAGATCAACTACTTCGCCGGCGCCTGCCTCATGCCTCTCACGCAGTCCGTCGAGTTTCTCACGGCGGCCAAGACCGACCGCAACCTCGCCATTGAAGACTTTCGGGATGCCTTTGGCGTGACCCATGAAGCGGCGGCTCTCAGATTTACCAACCTCGCCACGGCGCGCCTCGGCATGACCGTGCATTTTCTGAGGGTCGGCGAGGATGGCGCGCTTCACAAGGGCTACGAGAACGACGGACTTCAGCTGCCGACCGATGTGACCGGATCGACGGAGGGTCAGCTCGTTTGCCGACGCTGGAGTGCACGCACGGCATTCACCCGCTCCAATCGCACGACCGAGTTCTACCAGTACACCGACACTCCCACCGGAACATATTGGTGCTCGACGCAGACCGGCACGGCGTCTAACGAGGAGTTCTCCATCACCTTCGGCGTTCCCTTTGCCGATGCGAAGTGGTTCCGCGGTCGGGAGAGCACAAACCGGGTCGTCTCACTTTGTCCGGACGAGAGGTGCTGCCGGCGGCCGGCGGACGACCTCTCCAAGCGGTGGGCGCATAAGGCCTGGCCGAGCGCACGGCTGCACGCGCACATCCTGTCGCCGCTGCCCTCGGGCACGTTTCCGGGCGTCGACGACACCGAGCTCTATGCGTTCCTCGATGCGCACTCCGGCGAGTAATCGGTCAGGCCAGTGCTCGCGCCGCGGTCGCACCGGCCTGCCGCAGCCAGCGGGCTGGATCCGCGATCGCCGCCTCGACCGATCCGGCCAGATCGACGAGGGCCGCCGACCACAGTGGGCTGCCGTCGGTCGAGATCGGCTCCGCCGTGATCTGACCCGCGATGATGCCGAGTCGCAGGTCGTGCGCCCCCGCCATCCGGACGAGTTCACCGACGAGTTTTCCGGTGCCGGATGTCGCGTCAAAGCGCCCCTCGCCGGTGAGCAGCACGTCCGCCGCAGCGACGGCCCCGGGTAGCCCGGTCAGCTGTGCGACGTAGTCCGCCCCTGGCGTAATGACGGCGCCCCAGGACGCGACGAAGCCGTAGCCGGTGCCGCCGGCGGCACCCGTGCCGGGGAGCCAGGCCATTCCCGTTCCGGGCGGTTCGGGGTCGCCATCGAACAGGGTCGCGAAGTGACCGAGGGCCGCGTCGAGCACGTTCACCTCCTCCGGGGTTGCGCCCTTTTGTGGACCAAAGACGGCGGCCGCGCCGGTCGGCCCGAGCAGCGGCGCCGAAACATCGGTGAGCAGGATGACCCCGCCGGGCGGGGGAGCGAGCAGCGAGCCGCGATCGAGGCCAGCGACGCTGCCAAGCGTCCCGCCGCCGGTTGGAAGCTCGTCCCCGTTCGCCTGTCGCAG